>JANLVW010000845.1:0-1004 GCA_031364205.1 Ferruginibacter sp. | reverse complement strand
ATCAGCATTTGCAATGGGCTCATCTTTAATAATAAAAGGGTAAATATATTTTGCAGATATAAAAACAGCAACAATTACAACAAGCAAAACCAGAATACCCGTTCTGTCTTTTTTTGAAAAAATAAATGGATTTTTTGATTGCTTGTTTAGCATTGCATGGCTTAATTATAAAATAAATTTACTTTAATAAATGCATTGCAAAAATTAATTTAAAATAAGCTGCAGCCCATCATAGGCAAGCGCATTACCTGCTGGTAATATTTCAGTAACTTCTTCATGCAGCCCAAGCTGGTGGCTTATGTGCGTGAAATAAGCCTGTGGAATCTGTAACTCTGCGGCAAGATTAATAGCTTCCTGCAAAGTAAAATGAGAGATATGGGGCTCATTTCTTAATGCATTTAAAACCAGTATTTCGCTGCCTAATATTTTAATAGCTTCTGACTCTTCAATTTTGTTTGCATCTGTTATGTAAGTAAAATTTCCAAACCTAAATCCCAACACAGGCATATTAAGGTGCCATACTTTTATAGGCGTTACAAAAATATCTCCTACCAAAAAAGGTCCTTCCTCAATCAAACGCAAATCAATATCCGGCACACCGGGATATTTATGTTCTGCAAAAAAGTAGTAAAACTCATTTTTTAGCGCTTTCTGTGTAAGTTCATTTGCGTACACATCAATAGCTTTTTTTTGAAAATAATTAAACGCTTTTATATCATCCAGTCCGGCAACATGGTCTTTATGCGGATGTGTAAATAGAACAGCATCAATATTATTTACATTTTCCCGCAGCATCTGGTAACGAAAATCAGGTGTGGTATCTACAACCAAAGTTGTTGTGGTACTTTGCACCATTATGCTGCTGCGCAAACGTTTATCCTTTTTATTTGTAGATGTGCAAACTTGGCAATGGCAGGCTATCATTGGTACACCGCTGCTTGTGCCCGTACCGAGAAAAGTAATTTTAAGAGCGGGAGAATTCATTCATTAATAATTATCAGTTA
>JANLVW010000764.1:0-1539 GCA_031364205.1 Ferruginibacter sp. | reverse complement strand
TCTGTCTCCCAAGTGCTGTCCTTTTTCAATCGGCACCAATACTCCGATCTCGAGGCGCATAAATTTTTCAACCACTATCAGTCCAACGGTTGGTTGGTAGCCGGCAAAACCCCTATGCAGCATTGGCCGGCTTCGGCTCACAAATGGATGCTCAATACAAACAATTTTAAAAACAATCTCTCGTCAAAAAATGCACATGCACAACAAAATAATTTCGATACCGCCTCAGATAAAGACTATGCGCAGCCACTTTAATTATCAAACCATCTGGTATTTTTTACACAACAAAGGCATGGAGTTATATGGCGCTTCATTTGCTTTGCAGCCCGCTGATACCGATATTATTCTTAAACTCGTGGTATGGTTTATACAGGATAAAGATCAGGTTGAGCATTTTCAATTGGATCTTTCTAAAGGTATATTGCTCTTGGGCCCCGTTGGCTGCGGTAAGTCCAGCCTTATGAACATTTGCCGTTTCCTGCTCACTTCGGATAAGCGCCACAGCATTAAATCCTGCCGGGATGTTAGCTTCGAATTTGCCCGGGAAGGTTACGAAACAATACAGCGCTACAGCAAAGGTTCTTTCTCGCCTTATCAGGGGGAACCAAAAACATATTGCTTTGATGACCTTGGTTCCGAAAGTAAAGTTCAATTTTATGGCAATGATTGTTCTGTGATGGCAGAGATCATTCTTTCACGTTATGAATTTTTCCATGCCTACCAGATGCTCACTCACTTAACCACAAACCTCAACAGCACAGAAATAGAAAACCGTTACGGCCTCAGGGTAAGAAGCCGCATGAGGGAGCTCTTTAATCTGATTGCATTTCCGTCAAGCACACCAGATAAGAGGAAATAAATTTATTAAGCTATTATAAGCCACTTAGGCACTTTAAAAAAAGAAATGGATGTCTTCTATGCGTTGGTGATTGCAGTGCATAATAAGGTACCTCAAAATACTTTTTATACCTTTGTTGAATAGGTAAACAATCCAAAAAAATTTTCTTGTTGAATCTTATTTAAAAAAGTCCTACTAATATTCATCCGGGTATCATTTTAACTCCTGTAAAAAACAACTACTATCAAAAGGAAATTTTTAAATGGGGTTGTAAGAATTTTTTATGCCTTAAAATTTAAAGCACTTTTTGTGCAGTTTGAGACTAACTGGATATCTGTATTTATTAAAATCCGTAGAGCAATCGCTTAGCTCTACGGATTTTGAGTGTGCCACTTAAAGTCTTGTACTACTTTCCCATAATGTTATTCTACAATAATGGTTTTATTTTCCTTAAAGCTATTTCCCTCAATTATAACCTGATAAGTACCTTTTTGAGCATTTGCCAAATTAATAGTCTGAAGATCTGAACCTCCATTATGGACGACTGTTTTATTGGCAATTTGCTGCCCAATTTCATTATACACTATCACATAATATGTTCCTTTATCAACATTTTCCAGCTTTAAATTAATCGTCTTATTTTTTATTGGATTACCTGTAATGATAAATTGATTTTTGTCCTTGTAAATTTTTTCCAAAAC
>JANLVW010000710.1:0-1427 GCA_031364205.1 Ferruginibacter sp. | reverse complement strand
CGAACGTATGAGAATGAATGACTTTGTTGAAGTAAGTGCAATTGTTACTCACCCAGACCACACAGGACAAGGATATGCAAAACAATTAATTGCCCATACAGTAAATAATATTTCCAATCAAAGTAAGACACCTTACTTACATGTCTTAGAAACAAATGTTGGAGCAATAAATCTTTATGAAAAATTAGGTTTTGAGACAAGACGAAAAATAAGTTTTTGGAACATTACGAAATAAGAACTAAAGCCAAGTAGTGGGTTTTGTGCAAAGTGGGCTGCACGAAAACTTCGGCTGTTTGCATCGCTGTACTTTAGTTCGTGCCGGCGAGTTTCAATTTGGCGTTTTGTTCTTAAATTCAACTTTATATTTTCAATTGGGCAGCGGTTCCAGGGTCGTTATAAAATATCCCAACTGCAGCAATACCTGCTCGTCAGACTGTGAAAAAACTTTTTTTCTCATAAAATCTCTTCTGCAGAATTTTACCTGAAACACATACAAGCTTAATTAAGCCGCATTAAAAAATGACTTTGCATGGAGACGTAAATTTTTGCAGGGCTCATTTCGCTTTAAAATGAGGCTCATAAAACCACTTTTTAATGCACAGACTATTTTGCTGTAGTCTGGTTTCCAGTTTTGTATTGTTGTGAGCATTTTTATGAAGCCCAGTATGTTTTTTGTTCGCATAAAGTTGTAACAAAACATAATGAGGTTCATTTCTCCATTTACTTTTTGCAATCCTTTCATTAATGTGTGGGTAAAACCAAAATGTCGTTTGATGGTTCCAAACGGATGCTCTACTATGGCTTGTCTTCGTTTGTAATATTGCGGGTTTTGTTTGATGTTGTTGTTATTTATATCTACTGCATCCTGATACTCGCTTCGGTGTATAATACGCCTTGGAAGTTTGGTGCATTGGCTTTTTAAAGGACAGTTTTTGCAGGCATCTGTGCGGTAGGTTTTAAAGCGGTAGCTGGTTTCATTTGCTTCGCCTTTTTTATTGTGCCAGGTGCCAAGGCTTGTTAATACTGCATCTGCAGGGCAGCTGTAGCTATCAGTAGCTTTGTCGTAATTAAAATTTTCTGATAAAAATGCTGTTGCAATATGTTTTACTGATGGCTGTTCTTTATAGGCTACATGGGTGATCATATTATCATCCTGACACTGCTGCAACTCTGCTCCTGTATGATATCCCTTATCTGCCAGCAGCATAATGCTGTCTTCTTATTGTAACTGTAAATTCTCTTTTGCCTGCATGGCTGCTTTGTGCAAAGCTTTACCCTCGTTGGTATTGGTGGCTTGTGTATGTATTATCAGGTTGTGCTTATCATCTACCACGTTCTGTGTATTGTAGGCTACTTCTACAATTGCTTTGGTTACAAGAATGCTTCGGCTGTCTGTATCTGTAGTGCTGATTTGCTTATCATCAGTA
>JANLVW010000713.1:0-3797 GCA_031364205.1 Ferruginibacter sp. | reverse complement strand
AAGGCAGTTCAGCAAGCAAATGCGCCATCCCTTTGCAGCAGCTATAATAATTGTTAAACAGTAGTTAGGTTATTGACGTAGTCAAATTCTTGGGTTTTACATAAACAAAAAAAGCTCCACCTTTAAAAAAGGCAGAGCTTTCCAATCCCCTGATTGAAAAAATTCTTTATTCTTTTACTAACTTACTCGTGCTACCATTTGCAAAACGCAACACATATACGCCGCTTGGTAAATCACTCACATCTATCGTAGCTACTGTATTTGTAAGCAGTATTGTTCTTATTTGTTTGCCGGTATTATCAAATAAAGTAGCGTTCGTGGTTACCAATGTTTGCGGTACAGTTACCACTACGGTTGTGCGGGCAGGTACGGGATAAACCGAAATTGCTTTTTCATTTGTACCACCCAATTTTACAAAGGCAGATAGACTGCTGCGGCCATCCACATCTATTTGGCGAATGCGGTAGTAGCCAATTCCTTTTAAGTAAGTTGCATCTGTAAAGCTGTAATTATTTTGCCCGTTGCCCTTAGATGCTACAGTACCTATGTTTAAGAAACTATGCCCATCTGTACTTTTTTGTACCTCGTAGTTTGCTACGTTTTGTTCTGCTACCAACCAATTAATGGTTGCGTTTCCGCTTGAGGCTACATTGCCGGTAACGCTTAACCATTTTACGGGAAGCACAGCGGCTGTTGTTTTTCCAAAAAAACCACTAAAGCCTGTTACATCAAATGTTACTTCCCACCTGCTTGCACCTGCGTTCCATACAATATCTGCATCGGTTGGGTTTATGGTAACCGGCGTACCAGTGTAGGTACCCGGCAAACCTGTACCGTTACTGCTTGTGCCGGGGCGCTTTTCAATCAGCAGATTGGCAATGCCCGTAGCATCTGCAGGTCCCGTAGGCAATTTTGTGGTATTTACTGCATTAAAATCTGTAAACTCCTGTTGGGTAAAATAGAGTGTTACCCTTCCTGTTGCTGTTGTAGCATTGGCAGCAGGCGTAATTTCGTAATGGCGTTTTACAAATTGTGCAGGTTGGGTGGTTTCTACCCACAGTTGTGCAGTTGTGGTACCGCTTATAGCGTTTGTTGTACCCGGTTTTACAATGGTAATTAACTCGTTGGATGCATTATAAAAAGCACCACAAGTAGTTACTGATTGCGTAGCAGTTGCAGTAGTAGTTGCTATGTTTACATTAATTAGATTTACTGTCCACCCATACAAATCACCATTAGGAAAGGACGTACCATCTAATATACAATTCCCATCTGCATAAACAGACGCAGTATTTGATCTGCGAAGGAGAGAAACCCCGTTAGGGAAGGGCACTCCATTGGCATCCCCATCGGTAAGTTCAAATTGATAAGTGATACCGGCAATAAGTGAAATATTTTTACAAGCAAAAGTAAAAGTTACCGTGGCACCAGGAAACCATTGATCGGTACGAGGTGCAATACCAAGTATATTGCCAGCAGCATCTCTTACCCTACATTCAACAAAATAGCCTGATGCTCTAAAATCATCAGCAGCAATATATATACTTGGAAAAACGATAGTATTAACAAAGCCTGAGCAGGTAGGCTTAAATGTTTGCACATATGAGGTTGCGAGAATGCCTGCCACATTGGGACCTGTAGTAAAATTGGCGACCGACATAGAGCATTGTGCGGTGGCGTCACTAAATCCAAATACTGTTAAGTAAAAGACGGTAATGTAGAGTGTAATTTTGTTCATAGAAGTTTTTTTTTCATGCACAAAAAACGCTTAAACTATTTCATAAAGTATTTTCAAAAACCACTTTGAGCCTGAAAGGCCTTTTTTTGAGTTCGAAACTCACATAGCACTATTTTTACAGGTTATATTTGCCCAAAATCTAATCTTGCATTTACCAAAATATCTTTATATTTTATTGATTTGCTTTTCGATGGGATGCAATGCCTTCAATAAAAAAAATACTGCATTAAAGTTTCAGCAAGATTCTGCTTTGGTAGTACGGCTAATTAAAGCAGGTGATAGCATTTACGCCCAAAAATCTAATTACAGTACATTTTCTAAAAGCCTGCAGTTATATGATACTGCCTGGCAAATAGCACAGCAAACAAATGATACCAATTTAATTGCTACTGCCATTTTTGCCAAAGGCAGAGCTTACGATGCCATTAATAATAACCCCCAAAAAACAATAGATTATTATACCGAAGCAGCAAAACTCTTTGCTGCATTACCTAATGAAAAAGTAGAGGCTTTAAATATTAAACAACTTGTAGCCCATAGCTACGATAAAGTGGAGGATAGTATTAATTGCGTAAAAGTGCTTAAAGAATTATATAATGATATAAACAATGAACCGGATAGCCTTAAAAGAAAAATGCATTTTATTGCCGAAATGGCTTTAATAAGTACCGAGGTAAAAAATTATATTTTAGCAGAAGATATTTTAAAAAACCTTACAAAAAGAGCATGGATACAAAATGACAAAATTGAATACGATTATTTAAATCATTATTATCTAACCAAAGCTAGAATTGCAGTTTTTTATGAAGGCAATGCTGCATCAATTTATATAGATTCGCTGGAAGATATTTTTAATAAAAGCAACAATTTGGGTGATAGCATGTATTACAGCAGCCAGCTCTGGAGCTTGTACAAAGCAGTAAAAAATATTAAAAAAGAAAATTATTATTTGCAGTTAAATAATGCTGTGTACACCAAATTTAATAGTCCTGAAAAAGTTAGGGAAACACAAAACAAGCTGGCAAAAATGGAAGTTGCAACAATAGAAATGCAACGAAAAATGGAACAGGATAAGTCGGCTTTAAAAACAAAATCATTATATGTGTTGGTGTTTCTTTTAATGGTGATATCATTGTTGGCGTTGTTTTTAAAAAATCGTAATAAGGAAATAAAACGAAAGCGAAATGAAGTATTAATTACCAACCGGCAACTGGAACAGAAAAATATACAAAATGAATTATTGAATAAAGAGATACACCACCGGGTAAAAAATAACCTGCAAATGATAATGAGCCTGGTAAACATGCAGGAAAATAATACCCACACCGAAGAAGTAAAAGAAAATATGCAGGCAATAAGTTTGCGCATTGAAAGTATTGCTAACCTGCACGAACAATTAATGGAACAGGCAGATGTGATGGATTTAAAAAAATATGTACAAAACCTGGTAAACAACTTATCTAATATTTTAGGTGATGGAAAAAAGATAATAACTCATTTACAAATAGATGAATTGATTATATCTCAAAAAACAAGTTTCCCTCTGGGGCTAATTATAAATGAATGGATAACAAACTCAGTAAAATATGCAAAGCCAATAAATGGAACTTTAGAAATAAAAATTGAAATTTCGAGTAACAATGAAACAATAAAAATAAGTTATACAGATAATGGAAAGCCCCAAACTACCATACCCGAAAAAAAATCCCTGGGTTTAGATATTGTGAATATACTTACCAATCAGCTAGAAGGCAAAATGGAAATTAATCCAAAAAATATTTTTGAATACAAATTAATTATACCAATAAATGACGGAGAATGAAATAAGCATATTGATTGTAGAGGATGACGGGCTCATTGCGCAAAATATAAAATTACAGTTAGAAAATTTTGGCTATTGCATAGCAGGTATTTATTATAAATATAACACCGCCATAAAAGCAATAAATGAAACAGCATTTGATGTACTGATTACTGATATAAACCTTGGTAATGGTATTGAGGAAAAAAGTGGGATTCAGTTAGCGGAGCAGATAAAGCAAAACAAAAATTGCCCCAT
>JANLVW010000704.1:0-6074 GCA_031364205.1 Ferruginibacter sp. | reverse complement strand
GCTTGGACCGTAAATATCAGCATCCATTAAACCTACTTTTGCCCCATCTGCTGCCAATGCCAATGCAAAGTTTGCAGAAACTGTACTTTTACCAACGCCACCTTTACCACTTACTACTGCAATAATATTTTTAACGCCGCTTAAAATTGTTTTAGGATCTGTTCGGTTACTGGTAGTATTGCTGGTAAAATTTACAGTAACAACAGCCTCTTTATTCACCAATATTTTTACGGCGTTTATACACGCATTTTGTATATGTTCTTTCATTGGGCATGCAGGTGTTGTAAGCACAACTGTAAACGAAACAACGATCCCTTCAATCACCACATTTTGTATCATATTTAATGTTACCAAGTCCTGCCCAAGGTCAGGCTCCTGAACATTACTCAGTGCTTTTAAAATATCTTCTTTTGTCATAATGCTATATTTTTTTCCTGTACTTTATTTACCTCATGGCTGCATATTTCGTAGATTACAGCGTGGCTCAAATTATTGTTAAATAAATTTTTTGTGCCGCAAAATTAAACATTGAAGGCCGTACTTTGTTTATCAATATTTTTTACAGTATTTCGTTTTGCAGAAAAGCTAGGAAAACGATTGGACATACAATTATGAAAAAAATTTTACGCTATACTTTATTTTTTATTTTTTTAATTCCTGCTGCGGCAAATGCACAATTCGAAACATTTAAAGATTCAGTTGTACAATTATATGGAGTAGTGATGACGGCTGACAGCCTAAAAGGTGTGCCTGCAGCCAGTATTGTTGTAAAGGGTCAAAACAGAGGAACCATCTCTAACGGCGACGGCGTATTCAGTATTGTTGTTTTAAAAGGTGATAATATTGAATTTAGCAGTATTGGTTATAAGCCTATAACAATAAAAATTCCAAAAGAACTAAAGGGAAATCAGCAAAGCATTATTCAACTAATGGTAACTGACACAATTTATTTACCTGCAACAATAATTAAACCAAGGCTTACAAGGCAACAGTTTGAAAGGGATTTTGTAAACAACCCTGTACCTGACGATGAAATAACAACTGCTCAACGAAATACCAGCGCTGCCACCCGAAGATTTTTAGCAGCTACACTTACAACAGATGGCAGAGAAGCATCTAATCAATATTTAAGACAATATTCCAATAAGCTTTCCTATTCGGGACAGTTGGCACCGCAAAATATATTTAATCCATTTGCATGGAATGAATTTATCAAAGCATGGAAAAGAGGAGATTACAAAAGAAAATCCTAAACAGTTTTTATTTTTTACTTCCCAAAACATTTTTGACTTTACGTATTACTCAAAATTTATGAAATTTATTTATTTATTGCTGCTTATTGCTGCAACCTTTACTGCAAAAGCGCAGGAAGCAATGCTTTATAATCCAAATGCAAATGCAGCAAAAGAAATAGCTGCGGCGGTAAAAAAAGCAAAAAGTTCCAACAAATATGTACTCATTCAGGGTGGTGGCAACTGGTGCAAATGGTGCATAGAATTTGCAAGGTTTGCAAAGGCGAATGCCGGTATTGATTCTGTTTTAAATAGTTCTTTTGTGTGGTACCATTTAAACTACAGTAAAGAAAATGAAAACAAAGTAATGTTTGCAAAATTGGGTTATCCGCAACGTTTTGGATATCCTGTATTTGTAGTTTTAAACGAAAAAGGAGAACGAATTCATACCCAAAACAGCGAATACCTTGAAAACGGAAAAGGCGGATATGATCAAAGGAAAGTGCAAAGTTTTTTAGAGAACTGGAGCCCAAGAGTTTTAGCACCCGCAATTTGGTGTGATAAATAATTGCTGCACTCAACTTTTTGTATTAAAGTAAATTCAGCTGGAAAAGAGTACAAACACTCATTTTATATTTATAAAATAATAATGCTCTGCTTGTTGCGTTTAAGTAAAAATTAAAACTGACCATTATCACGAAGGAAGCTGTAATAATATTCGACGATTTTGTTAACAAAATAAATAACCCTATTGGGTTTCGATTTTTTCTATTAATGAAATTACCTGCTGCATATTTTTGCGGCATCAGGGTTAGATACACCGACGAAACCAAATGTGCGGTTACGGTTCCATTTAAATGGCTTACAAAAAACCCTTTTAGAAGTACTTATTTTGCATGTCTCTCTATGGCTGCGGAAATGAGCACAGGCGTTTTAGCAATGGGTCATATTTATAAAAAAGATCCTGAAGTAAGCATGCTCGTAACAAAAATAGAAGCGAACTTTTTTAAGAAAGCCAAAGGCACAGTAACTTTTATTTCTGAAGATGGGCGCAGAATAGCATCAATGATCAGAGAAGCCATGTCATCCGGCAAGAGCACTTCTGTAAATGCTTACACAACAGGTAAAAATAAAGAAGGAGATACCATAGCAGAATTTGTTATAACCTGGTCATTTAAAGTAAAAACGCTTAAAGTTCAAACATCATAAATAGCGCTTGTTTTTAATTGTGTAAATTGCAATTGATTGATCCTTAAAATTAAATCACAGCAATTAAATAGCCTGTGTTTTTCTATTAAACCGTGGGCCATAAAAATCCTACCAAGATCATAACAGGAAAAATTATGGCAAAAGAACTTCGAAAACAATTAGCATTAGAATACCATTCCAAAGGAAGACCGGGAAAAATTGAAGTAATACCTACCAAAGAAGCAAAGACCCAGCGTGATTTATCGTTAGCATATTCGCCCGGTGTTGCAGAACCCTGCAAAGAAATTGTAAACAACCCTGATGATATTTTTAAATACACAGCCAAAGGAAATTTGGTTGGCGTAATAACAAACGGCACTGCAGTTTTAGGTCTTGGTAATATTGGGCCTGAAGCAAGTAAGCCCGTAATGGAAGGTAAGGCAGTTCTTTTTAAAATATTTGCTGACATAGATGTTTTTGATATTGAAATAAACGAAACTGATCCCCAAAAATTTGTAGATATTGTTGCTGCGCTTGAGCCCACTTTTGGTGGTATTAATTTAGAAGATATAAAAGCTCCAGAATGTTTTTTTATAGAACAGGAACTAAAAAAACGCTGTAAAATTCCGGTAATGCACGATGACCAGCATGGTACTGCAATTATATCTGCAGCAGCATTATTAAATGCATTGGAGATTCAAAAGAAGAAAATAGAAAAGGTTCATTTTGTTATAAATGGCGCAGGGGCAGCTGCTACGGCCTGTATACGTTTATATGTATCACTCGGTGCAAAACCTGAAAACTTTTTTGTTTTTGATAAGGATGGAATTTTACACAGTGGCCGGACCGATATTCCTGAAGTACAGATACCGTTTACAAGAGATAAAAAATATATTGACTGGGATCTTACAAAAGCCATGAAAGATGCCGATGTCTTTCTTGGATTAAGTGTTGGCAACGTTGTAACGGCAGATATGGTAAAGTCCATGGCTAAAAACCCAATAGTTTTTGCTATGGCAAATCCGGAACCTGAAATAATGTATGACATAGCCAAAAACAGCCGTAAAGATTTGATAATGGCCACCGGCCGAAGCGATACACCAAACCAGGTAAACAATGTTTTAGGATTTCCTTATATATTTAGAGGTGCTTTAGATGTAAGGGCTACGGGTATTAATGAAGAAATGAAACTCGCCGCTGTAAAAGCTTTGGCAGAGCTTGCTAAAACACCGGTCCCTGATATCGTAAACCTTGCTTACAACGAAAAAAATCTTTCTTTTGGTGAAGATTATATTATACCTAAACCTTTAGACCCACGCTTACTTGCAGCAATTGCACCAGCAGTTGCAAAAGCAGCTATGGAAAGTGGTGTGGCACGAAAAGATATTACTGACTGGGAAGCGTATAAAATTGAAATGAATAACAGGCTTGGCCTGGATAACCAGCTTAGCCGTGCAATAGGTAATAAAGCCAGACAAAACCCTAAACGTGTTGTATTTGCAGATGCAGAAAATTCGAAGGTTTTAAAAACTGCACAGTTGGTACTTGAAGAAAAAATAGGTTATCCAATTTTATTGGGTGATGAAAAGATAATAAGAAAAATAGCTGCTGATAATTCTGTAGATTTAGAAGGGATGCCAATTATTAATCCGAAAGAAGACGACACAGAAGAAATGCGAAAATCTTTTGGAGAAATATTTTTCGAAAAAAGACACCGCAAAGGTGTGAACAGATACGAGGCAAACAAAGCCATGAAAGAACGAAACCATTTTGGCTGTATGATGGTGGAGACGGGCGTTGCAGACTGTATGATTAGTGGATTAAGCAGAAATTATCCTGACACCATTAAACCGGCTTTACAAATAATTGGTACTGAACCCGGAGTAAAGAAGATTGCAGGAATGTATTTGTTGTTTACCAAGAGAGGTCCACTGTTTTTAGCAGATACCACAGTTAATTTTAACCCGACAGCAGAAGAACTTGCAGAAATAACGCTAATGGTTGCACGAGAAGTAAGGCAGTTTAATGTAGTACCAAAGATTGCAATGCTCTCCTATTCAAACTTTGGAAGCAGCGATTCGCCGGAGGCAAAACTTGTACAAAAAGCCCATGAAATTGTAAAACAAAAAGAACCAAATTTAATTTGTGATGGTGAAATGCAGGGTATCCTGGCATTTAATAAAGAAATTTTAAAGGAAAACTATCCTTTTTCTGAACTTGTAAACGGGGAAGTTAATACGCTAATATTCCCCAACCTCGCAGCAGGCAATATTGCTTATAATCTGCTGCAGGAAGTTGGTGGTGCAGACAGTGTTGGTCCAATATTATTAGGATTGAACAAACCTGTACATGTGTTACAGTTGGGCAGCAGCATCCGCAGTATTTTTAATATGGTTGTTATTGCAGTTGTAGATGCTCAATCTAAATCTAAAAACAGGATTACAACGATGCCTGCAACACAGGATGAAATTAAACGCAGTAAATGGTGGAAAACCAAAACAAAGACTTCGGTATAATTAATGAATAAATTGTAACCAATAACATATTAAAAACAATTGTTTTAATGAATTTTATTACACATCTTGGCAGGTATTCACTCATGTTGAAAGGCATGATTGCAAAACCTGAAAATGCAAAAGTTTACTGGAAAGAATTTATGTTGCAGTGCAATGATATCGGTATCGGCTCTATAGGTATCGTATCAATTGTTTCTATTTTTATGGGAGCTGTAAGTGCTGTACAGACTGCTTACCAGCTTACCAGCCCGCTTATACCTAAAAGTACCATAGCGCAAATTGTTAGAGATACCGTTATTTTAGAATTTTCGCCAACGCTTGTCTGTATTGTACTTGCCGGTGTTGTGGGCAGTAAAATTGCCAGTGAGTTAGGAAACATGCGTGTGAGTGAACAGATTGATGCGTTGGAAATTATGGGTATCAATACAAAAACCTATTTGATAATGCCCAAAATTACCGCCGCTTTAATAATGATTCCATTACTTGTAGTTATTTCTATGGTGTTGGGTATTTTAGGCGGGCGGTTAGCAGGTAATGCATCGGGCATTTTATCAAACGATACTTTTGATCGTGGACTAATGGAAAACTTTAATACGTTTAATGTTTGGTTTGCACTTATAAAAGCATACACATTTGCATTTATCATCAGTTCTATTCCGGCATATTATGGCTACCATGTAACCGGCGGTGCATTAGAAATTGGTAGATCCAGTACCAAAGCGGTTGTTGTAAGTTGTATAATGATTTTACTTTCTGATTATGCACTTGCGGCATTGCTTCTTTAAAAAATTATTCTTTTTAATATGATTGAATTTAAAAACATAAAAAAATCTTTTGGCGATAAAGTTGTGCTTGATGGCGTAACCCACACAATGGAAACCGGAAAAACCAATTTAATTATTGGTACCAGCGGAAGCGGTAAAACAGTTTTGCAAAAATGCCTTGTTGGTTTATTTGAGCCTGATGAAGGAGAGATTATATACGATGGTAAAAGCTTTACTGATATGACGCAGGAAGAGCGTACCATTCTTAGAAGAGAAATAGGTATGCTTTTTCAAGGCTCTGCATTATTTGACAGTATGACGGTGGAGGAGAATATTAAATTTCCCCTAAACATGTTTACTAAAGATACCGGAAC
>JANLVW010000702.1:0-5828 GCA_031364205.1 Ferruginibacter sp. | reverse complement strand
CTTGCCAGAGGTAAAAATGATAAAGTGGATTCCAAAAGAATTGCTCTTTATGCAAGTAAAAACTTAGACAGACTACGCCTGTTCAAGCCCATGAATACTACATTAGAGAAGATTAAACATCTGGCAACTCTCAGAGAACGTTTAGTAGAAACCCAAAAAAGATTAATAGTTCCGATTAAAGAGTTTGAAGATATCGGAGATATTGCTATGGCAAAACTGCTTGCCAAATCAATAAAAAAGTCTGCTGATGCAATTGACAAGGATTTAATAAATCTTGAAAAGAAAATCATTGCGGTTTTATATGAAGATGAAAAGCTTTCTAAGAAATACGAATTTGCAAAGTCTGTTGTGGGCATTGGATTTGTAACTGCAATAAATCTAATGATCCATACAAATGGTTTTACGGAAATGAATGATGTTAGAAAGTTGGCTTGTTATTGTGGTGTGGCACCTTTTGAATATTCGTCCGGTAGTAGTGTAAGAGGAAAAACAAAAGTACATTTTATGGGTAATAAAAAACTAAAGTGTAACCTGCACATGGCATCATTATCAGCCATTAAACTTGACCACGATATAAAAGCATATTATGAAAGAAAAGTAGCTGATGGAAAAAATAAAATGAGCGTACTAAATGCTGTAAGAAATAAATTGTTAGCACGTGTATTGGCCTGTGTGAATAACGGAAAAGAATATGTGAACAAGGCTGCTTAAAAAAGCTAAAGAAAAACTTTTTTATGTCATAGAAATCTGTGCAGAAAAGCAAATAAATCAGGCTAATTTTTTATAATAATTTCTGTCGAACAAACACTCATTTTTTACATCGCCAAACTTTTGTTCTAAATATTTATCTTTAGCAAAAGCCGGGTAGCGGTTACACTCATAAGGAATTCTAATGCCACACCTGCACAAAGCCCTAACATTGTACGAAAGTTTATTTGACGCTTCATAAAATTTAAACCATGACTAAATTTTCTTTTCGCTACTTTTTAATAGTTAGTTGTTCATTTTTGCTACACCATGATATTCTTTTTGCACAAACCGCAGACATCATTATTACTAATGGAAAAGTTTTTACTTCCGACATCAACAAGCTATATGTTCAGGCGCTTGCTATAAAAGGAAATAAAATAATGGCAACCGGCAGCAATGAGGACATAACAAAACTTGCCGGCAGCAATACTAAAAGAATAAATGCACATGAAAAAACAATTGTGCCTGGTTTTAATGATGCGCACGACCATCCTGCCTTCACATCAATCGTTGGCAAAACATTTAATGCCAATGCAGAACCAAATCCTGCCGGTTTAACGAAAAAGGCTGTAATAGATTCTGTTGCCATGCTGCTAAAAGATGCAAAGCACGGCGAATGGATTCATGGCTTTATTGGTACGGCAGTTCTTTATGATACTACTATGCGACGAACTTTAGACAGCCTTGCACCTCATAATCCTGTTGAGCTACAGATATGGTGGGGGCACGGCAATGTAGTAAATAAAAACGCATTGGAAGCCTGTGGTTATACTGATGATAGTAAAGACCCACTTGGCGGATGGTTTGTAAGAAATAGTGCTAATAAAATTTCTTCTTTACAGGAAAATGCAAGTGCATCCTTATGGTTAGCATTGCAAGAAGCCAATAAAGCAGATGTAGTAAAAGGCTTGCAGCAATTTGCACAAGAGCAGCTGCAGGCAGGCATTACAAGCGTACAATATATGGGTACGGGTTTTACTCAAAAGCTGGCGGCTTATATATTTTCAAAAGCCAACCTGCCGCAACGCATACGCATCATGGCATGGCAGCGTACAACATCTGCCGGAAGACTAACAGGCGACTGGAGCATTAATGAAAAAATGATAACACCAATCGTTAGCATCTCAGGTGTTAAATATGTGATTGATGGCGCCCCGCCTGAAGGCAATTCATTGCATAAACTATCTTCTTTACAACCGGGAGAAAAGAATGGTCGCTTCAATTACCCCATTGATACGATGAAGCAAATTTTTAAAGAAGCACTAAATACTAATCGCCAGTTGATGATGCACATTACCGGCGACAGTAGCTTTGAAACAGTTTTAAATCTGATACAACAAACAGCACCTGCTGATGCGTTTAAATCAAAAAGAATACGCATAGAACACAATTGTGTAGGTCCCGTTTCTAATATGCAGAAGGCAGTACTTAAAAGGTATAACATACTTATGATGCACACGCCAAAGTATTGCCAAGGCAGCCCCTTGCGTTCGCTATGGGATAAAGGTGTTATGGTTGGCATTTCACCGGATGGTACCACAAATCCTTTTCTTGACATCATGTTTTGTACATCCATGCAAAGCGACCCGAAAGAAAACTTAACAATAGAACAAGCTGTAATTGCTTATACAAAAAATAATGCTTACGCAGAGTTTAAAGAAAAAGAGAAAGGTACATTGATGCCTGGCATGTTGGCTGACCTTACTGTACTGTCGCAAGATATTTTTACCATACCTGCACAACAATTACCTGCAACAAAAAGCATGTTGACAATGATTGGTGGGAAAATTGTATATGAGCCAGTGCAATAAAAAAACAAAAGCCATCGCACAACAAGAGTATTGCCAATAGTGGGGCGGGGCGTTGGAGCAATCTGCAGCACGTCGCTATCAACTTTGGTTCGGGCTGAAGGAACTCTTTTGAACACCAGAATAAATTTTTAACCTTTGAATAAATAATGTGCTTCGGTTGCAAGGCGGACGTTTTTCAAATCCCCCACCATCGGCAATACTTGTTCGTTGCAATACTAGCGTACAGCCTAATAATCTATGAGCGTTGACCAAAAAGATACAGTTGATTTGATAAGTACTTTGCCAGATGGAGAAGTGATGCTTACAATATCCGATCACCTTCCTTGGGATGAAAATAATGAGCATTTATTAGTGCTCCAGGATAAACTTAATTCATATTTAATCTTCATTGAAAGCGGCGAAATATTTGAATCATACTCAACAGCAAAGAATAAGAGTTTCATAATTGAGGTCGTTATGAAGTATAAGCCAAATGAAGTAGCTTTAGTATTCTTGACACAGAGCAAGGATACTATTGAAAATACAGGTGTACAATTAAGTTGGCGTCAATTAAAGTAATTACCAAAATAGCTTTTCATGTCAGAAGTTCAATTTGATTTACTTATACTTGGTCTAATAATTTTGATTAATTTCTTTATAACCATTCTATACAGAAAATACAGTCGTTTAAAGAATACAGAAAATAAAGCTATCGATTTCGGTAATTATTCAAGTACATTGAGCGTAACCCCGGGGTCTTTTATGCCTAGATTTCCTTTTTTAATTTTAGTCAAATCAAAAAATAGATCATTAAAGAAATTCATCATTGTGCATAACCTTTTATGCATTGTTGTTTACGGGCTTTTTGCAATGGCAATTTTTTCTCATTTTTAAAAGTACTGCACCCAACAATGCGTTTTGTGCAAGGTGCGCCTTGAAGTAGTAGCAATCGGCAGTTCTGCAAATCCGAGCTTTAGTTCGGGCTTGGCCAACATCGCAAAACATTGGTTCTTAATATTTATCTTTATCAAAAGCCAGGCTGTGGTTACGGGCGGAAGGAATTCTAATGCCACACCTGCTCAAAGCTCTGTCGTAGGCTATGCTGAGACAAACTTTAAATTTAAATTATAAACTAATAACAATAATGAGAAATTTTTTTATTACCTGTTTTATTTTTTTAAATATAACAATAGCAGCATTTTCTCAAACGCCGACTTATGAAATTTATGCATTAAAATATGCGACGATTGGACACCCATTTCCCCTTAAATACCTTGTATTAAATGCACCATTAAAAGATAGTATGGACGCCATTTTTATGTTTTGGCTAATTAAAGGAAATAATGGCAAAAATATTTTGGTGGATGCTGGTTTTTTACAAGACGTTGAAGAAGCTAAAGACTATGATGTAATAAATTATGTGCGACCTGATTCCATGCTTTCAGGAGTAGGTTTACATGCAGCAGCTATTACAGATATTATTTTAACCCATCCTCATTGGGACCATATGGACGGTGTTGACTTGTTCCCTAATGCACATGTGTGGATACAAAAGGAAGATTATAATTACTTTGTTGGAACTGCATGGCAGAAAGACGGCGGTGGTGATTTCAACAAAAGAGATGTGCGCAAACTTCTTGAACTTAACTTAGCAGGAAAACTGATACTCGTTGATGGTGATAATAAAGAAATAATTCCCGGTATTAAAGTATATACAGGTTCCAGACATACTTTTAATTCGCAATTTGTACAGGTTAGAACCGGGCAGGACAGGATTATTCTTGCTTCTGACAATGTTTATACGTACTACAATTTAGACCATTTAATATCTGCACCAAAAGATGAAACTTTTGATACAAGTGCTTATGTAAAATCAATGGTGCGAATGAAAACTTTAGTCTCTAATTTAAAATTTATAATTCCTGGACACGATGC
Source organism: Ferruginibacter sp. (assembly GCA_031364205.1). GTDB lineage: Bacteria > Bacteroidota > Bacteroidia > Chitinophagales > Chitinophagaceae > Ferruginibacter. Next base: position 1,353 of record JANLVW010000702.1, on the reverse strand, counting down.
CTTATTATTTTCAAAATTTCCTAAAGTATCAGAAACTGTTATTAAAATCAAGTAGTTCTTAAAAGACACAGAGAGAAGCACAGCCTACAACACGAATTGTGCAGAAAACCAAATAAATCAGGCTGTTTTTTTATAATAATTTCTATCGAACAAACACTCATTTTTTACAACGCCATCTGGCGCAGAAATCCAGCATAGAAAAGTGCGGTGACGTTTCTGTGCCTTCGCTATCCCTCTTCCTCAATTTCGTCCAGCGGGGTTTTCACAAGCTTACAATTTGTTACATAAAAAACAATCCGTGAAAGCCCGACGCAGGAAAGGCTATGCTTCGTAATAATCTAAACCTAAAAATCTTTATAATGTTTGCCTCCGGGCTTGAGGTGGTTCTCACCCGCCGTGCGATATGAATACCTTAAGTATTTTAATTAAATACACTTCGCCTATTTTTGTGGCGACACAAGCCTAGGCGGTATGGTTCTATCCTGTCATAAAAAAAGAGCGCCCCAATCTCTTGAAATGCTCTTTTAAATAATTTTATTAAATTTTATTTCCCTGATTTATCAGGCGCCTGCGGCGAAGGTGCTTTTTTAGCTGGGTTCTTTTTTAATTCATCCAATACAATTTGTATTGCTTTTTCCAGTTGAGGATCTTTGCCATTAATAACATCTACCGGCCATTGCTCTACTTCAATATCTGGTGGTGTACCTACGTTTTCAATACCAAAACCATTCTCATCAAAAAACGCAAGGTTAGGTGCAGTTACCACACCACCATCTATCAACTCAGGGTAACCAAGTACGCCTACAAGCCCACCCCACGTGGTTTTACCCACAATGGTTCCGAGTTTTGCCTGTCTGAATAGATAAGGTAAATAATCTCCGCCTGACCCTGCCGTTTCATCTATCAACATCACTTTTGGCCCTTGTATAGATGCATTAGGTGCCTTTTGATCTTTACCATAACGGTATCGCCAATAGGATTGTACGGGACGTTTTAGCAGATCAATATAATAATCAGCCAACTGCCCACCACCATTAAAACGTTCATCAACAATGATCCCCGCTTTATTTACCTGTGGGAAAAAATAACGCTTAAAATACTCAAAGCCGCCTGAGCCTGTGTTAGGTACATACACATAAGCTACCTGGCCATTGCTGGCATCACTTACTTTTTTAATATTGCCCTCTACCCAATCTCTGTTACGCAAAGCAACTTCGCTTGCTATCGGCACTACTTTTATAGTTCTGGTATTTGCGCCTTCGGCAGATGATGCAACCGAAAGGGTTACAATTTTTTCAGCTGTATTTTCAAAAAAACTGTATAGGTTTTTATCTGCTGTAACATCTGCCCCAT
>JANLVW010000679.1:0-1748 GCA_031364205.1 Ferruginibacter sp. | reverse complement strand
ATTAGGTTACAGCAACTTTGTATACTTAAAATTCAGCGAAGCAACTTTAATAATAATTAAATATGTTTAAGGCAAAATAGCATTCTCCGCAATTAAAATTTACGTCCTTATTAAGCGTAGACATCTTTTAAATAAGATATCTACGCCGAGGAAAATTTTGATATCGTTTGTTGTTGCAAAATGATAAACTGCCCAACGGCTGCCGGGTAGAAGTGGAAATACTTTTTGCTGCCTTTGAGCAAAAAGATTGTAACGTATAGCCGGAACAAAAGCTGATCAAAGCTTTACCACCAACAGCCCCAAATTCTATTTTACGGTTTTATAAATAGTGCCATCCTTCATTACCCATTTTACATTTTGTAAAACCTGTACGTTTTGTGTCGGATCTCCGGCCACTGCAATAATATCTGCATAATTACCTACTTTAATTTCGCCGAGCAAGGGTTGTGCTAATAAGTCAGAAGCATTGATGGTAGCAGTTTGTATGGCCTGCAACGGTGTGTAACCATATTGAACCATGAAATCAAAATCTTTTGTCTGTGCTACGTTCCAATCATACCCACCAATATCTGTTCCGTAAGCAATTTTTACACCTGCCGCTGTTGCTTTTTTAAAGAGTGCAGGTTCTGTTTCGGAAAAATATTTATTCATAAGGCTTCCGGCTTTTGCACGGCCATCTGCAACAAAATCGTTTACATAAATGGTAGGACACCAATACACATTTTTCTTTACCATGGTTTGTATACATTCATCATCCATACCAAAGCCATGTTCAATGGATGATGCACCGGCACTAATAGCTGCTAAAATTCCATCTCTTGTTACGGCATGTGCGGCCAGTTTACGGTTGCTGCGTTTTACTTCATCACCAACGGCCATAATTTCTTCTGTAGTAAAATTTGGCATACTTCTGTAGCTGCCATCGGGTAATTTACTATAGCCTCTATCTGCATAAATTTTTATCCAGTCTGCACCATGCGCAATCTGGTCACGCACTACACGGCGGGCTTCATCGGCTCCTGTAATTTCTTTTAACCCTTTTGGCATGTTTAGCTCCCAAGCATAACTGGTTTCGCTTATGGGATAGTGGCCAGTTGTATTAATGGCAAGCGTGGATACAAACATGCGTGGTCCTGCCATTTCGCCATTTTTGATTGCTTTTTTAAGATCTACATCTGTATAGCCTGCACCTTCAGTACCTAAATCTCTAATGGTTGTAAAACCGTTTTGCAAAGCAATGCCGCAACTGCGTACGGCACGTATGGTGCGGTATGGAATTGATTCTTTTAAAAGCTGTACATCATAATCTTCGCTGGTAATATCACCCTGCAACAATACATGCGTATGGCAATCTATTAAACCTGGTAAAATGGTGTAGGCAGATAAATCTATAACGGTATCGGCTTTAATTTTTGCCATAGCACCTGCCGGTGAAATGGATTCTATTTTATTATTTTTTACAACGATGGTTACGTTTTTATTTAGCTGACCAGTTCGTACATCCAACACAGCACCGCATTTGATAGCTGTTGTTTTTTGTGCAGATAAATTAAACGTGATGGTACATGAAAAAATGAAGAGGAAAATATTGCGCATGATATTTAGTTTTAGTAATGCAAAATACTACAATATTTGTTGTAATTTTTTTTTAGGGTAACAATAAAATGTTTGGTGCAAAGGGAATTTTATCTGCATCTTTATGTTTGTTGTATAATTTGATTAAATGACTTGTAAATAATTGCCAAAAA
>JANLVW010000692.1:0-3965 GCA_031364205.1 Ferruginibacter sp. | reverse complement strand
AACGCCTGCTGCATTAATGGTTTCCCAAAAGTGACCTTCACTTGTAGATGCGTCTCCAATGGTACAAAAGCAAATTTCATTTCCATTGTTAGATAAGTCAGTTTCTCCTTTTAATTCTTTTACATTTCTAAAAAATTTACTTGCAAATGCAAGCCCCAATGCTCTAGGCATTTGTCCACCTGTTGGCGCAATATCACTGGAAATATTTTTTGTAGTAGCTAACGGTAACCACTCCCCTTTTGCATCTACCATTGGTGTTGCAAAATGCGCATTCATTTGTCTGCCTGCACTAAAAGGATCATGCGTCACATCTGAATCGGCATATAGCTGTGCAAAAAACTGTTGCACGGTACAAAGGCCGCTGGCGAACATAAAGGTTTGGTCTCTGTAATAACCGGATCTGAAATCTCCGGGTTTGAAAAATTTTGCCATGGCTATTTGTGGAACTTCTTTGCCATCGCCAAAAATCCCAAACTTAGCCTTTCCGGTAAGTACTTCTTTTCTGCCAAGCAAACTCGCTTCTCTGCTTATACATGCGTATCGGTAATCGTTTAAAACTTCATTGCGAAATGTATCAAAACTTAATTTTTCTTCCGATGCAGTATCTATAATATTCATGGTATCCATATGTATGTAAATTGCTGCAAAATTATTGATTTTAAAGTGCTTTGTTAAAAAACTGACTTTAGTTTTCTAAAATTAAAAAAAAGGTAACCTTTTTGTATATTTGGTCTCTCAACTTATCATAAATGAAAAAGATTATTTTTTTATCACTTCTTTCGGTTAGTGTAATATTTGCTCAAGCACAGTTTGCTACTGTCGTTACACACAATGATAATAGTTCTGCACAGGTTAATGCAGTTGTTCAAGAAGATGCAATTGCTTTTAAAGAATCTGAATATAATTTTGGAAAAATTCCTCAGGGCAAACCTGTTACACATATTTTTGATATTACAAATACCGGTAAAACAGCTTACAAACTTGATAACGTAGTTGCCAGTTGCGGTTGCACTACACCACAGTGGGATAAGGAAAAAATTATTAATCCTGGAGAGAAGTCAATTATTACTGTAGGATATAATGCGGCAGCTGAAGGACCTTTCAATAAAAGTATAACAGTAACTTATAATACCAACCAAACCAAAGTAACTGTTATAAAAGGAGAAGTTTGGAAAACGCCGGCAGCAAGTGCACCAACAAATGCAGCACTCAATGATTTTAAAAATTAAATTAAAAACAAAAAACGAAAACATGAAAAAATTATTCTTTGCATTTTCAGCATTGGCTTTATCAGTAGGTGCTTTTGCTCAGGTCAAATCTGACGACATCGCAAAAATTAAAGAGGAAACATTAAACCTCGGTAAAATTCCTCAAAGCATACCGGCAGTTTCAACATTTATTGTAACCAACGTTGGCAAAACTGATTTAATTATTGAAAGTGCCAATCCTACATGTGGATGCACCGTAGGTGATTATACAAAATCACCCATTAAACCTGGACAAACAGGAACAATTACTGCAACGTTTAATGCAGCTAATGTAGGTCCTATTGATAAACACATGATTGTAAAATTTGCTGGTGCAGAAGATACAAAAAGCATTGGTTTTAAGGGTGAAGTTTTATCTGCTGCAGATTATGCAAAATTTAAGGCAGCAAATCCTGGAGCGGCGACGGCTAAAACAACAACTACTGTTGCAACCCCTTCAAAAACTACCATTACAAATGTGAAGTCAAAAAAAGGTAAAAAAACAAAAATTAAAACTACAACTGTAGCTTCTTAATTAAAATATTATTTATAAAAAAACCTCTGCCGTTGCAGAGGTTTTTTTATTAGCTTTAATGATAGATTTTAAATAAAAATATTATGCAGGATAGTAAATTCAGTTATGGAATGATAGGTTTGGGAACTATGGGGTGTAACCTTGTTTTAAACATGAGTGACCATGGTTACAGTGTTGCCGGTTACGATAAAAATACAAAACAAACTGACAACCTTAACGAAAAGGCAGCCGGTAGAAATATAAAAGCATTTAATGATATTACAGCATTTGTAGAAGCCTTAACGGTTCCACGTATAATAATGTTGTTGGTACCTGCGGGGCCAATAGTAGACGCTGTTGTAGCCGAATTAAAACCTTTGCTAAATGCTGAAGATATAATTGTTGATTGTGGCAATTCACATTTCACAGATACGCAAAAAAGAATTGATCAACTTGCAAAAGAACATATTCATTTTGTGGGTTTGGGTGTTTCAGGCGGAGAAACGGGTGCAAGATTTGGCCCCAGTATTATGCCGGGCGGCGATGTGAAAGCTTTTGAAAAGTTGGCTCCTATGCTACAGGCTATTTCAGCAAAAGTAAATGGCGAACCTTGCACTGCTTACATGGGTTTGGGTGCTGCAGGGCATTATGTAAAAATGGTACACAATGGTATTGAGTATGCAATTATGCAAATGATTGCAGAAACCTATCATCTTTTAAAAATACATGGGGGCTTAAATAATGAGGAACTCCATAATGTATTTGCAGAATGGAATAAAGGCCGGCTACAGTCTTTCTTAATAGAAATTACAGCCGCTATTTTTTTACAAAAAGACGGAGATAATGTTGGATTATTGGTTGATAAAATTAAAGATACTGCACAACAAAAAGGTACAGGAGCATGGATGAGCCAGGATGCAATGGCAACGGGTTCTCCCATAACTTCAATTGATGCGGCGGTTTCTGCAAGAATATTATCCTCCATGAAAACAGAAAGAGAAATTACAGCTGAAATTTATAATGTTGAAATTGAACGCACTTTAACTTCCGATAAAAAAGAGTTTATCATATTGCAGGAAAATGCTTTATACGCTGCATTTATAATAACTTATGCACAGGGCCTGGCAATGTTGCAGAACTCTTCTGATTTTTACAAATACGACACAGATATTACAACAGTGGCTTCTATCTGGAGAGGTGGTTGCATTATTCGGGCAGCAATGCTGGAAGATATTATGGAAACCTACAAAACAGAACCCGGTATTAAAAATATTTTAAATGGAAAAAAAATCAGCACGGCAATTTCTACTTCTCAAAAATCTTTGCGCAATGTTGTACAGGTTGGAACAGAACACGGTATTCCTTTACCTTCATTAAGTGCATCTCTAAATTATTTTGACAGTTACAGAAGCAAATGGTTACCCGCGAATTTAATACAGGCGCAAAGAGATTTTTTTGGTGCGCACACTTATGAAAGGACTGACAAAGAAGGAATATTTCATACAGAATGGAATGCAGTAATTCAATAATGGTAAAAACCGCAAAGACGCGAAGACACAAAAAGTGACTCTATTCAAAAAACTTGTAAACAAACAACAAGTAATTATATAAAATTATCCTTAGCGCCTTTGCGGCAATGCGGTAATATCAAAACAGTAAAAATATGATGGAAAACATAACAAAAACAAAACCTACCATTATTAACATATTTGGCGGCTCAGGCGATCTTACATGGCGCAAGCTTATACCGGCTTTGTATAATTTATTTTTAGATGGTTGGCTAAATGAAAAGTTCAGCATTATTTGCATCGGCCGAACAGAAATGAAAGATGGAGAATTTGTACAAAAATTAAAAGACGGTGTTGATCAGTTCTCCCGTAGGGGGAAAACAAAAAAAGAAGAGTGGGATATATTCAGCAAGTATGTTACTTACAAAACCGGAGATTTTTCTAACAAAGCTTTATTTATCGGCATTAAAAAAGATGTAGCAGATTTTGAAAAACAGGCTAACGAAAATGCTAATAAAATTTATTATTTAGCAGTAAATCCACAATTTTTTGAAGGTATAGCTGATGGCCTAAAAGATGCAGGATTAAATGAGGATGTTGAACATGCCAGACTGGTAATAGAAAAACCATTTGGTACAGACCTTGAATCGGCAAAAGCACTCAACGTAAAATTGCTGACTATTTTTGAAGAAAAGC
>JANLVW010000558.1:0-4369 GCA_031364205.1 Ferruginibacter sp. | reverse complement strand
ACTTGGATTGACTTCTGCTTCGTATGATCTTGTACCATATTTAAGCAAAGTTTTATTTTCGTACCCTTCATTTAAAATTAACCTTACAATACCTTTTTTAAATTGTGTTACAACATAATCGTTATTTTTTTTGTTGGGATTAACATTAAAACGGTAATAATTTAAGCGCTTGCTTATATCAAAACCTTCAACATAGTTTCCTTTAGGGTAAGCTTTGCGGCGAGAAATATCTTTGGAGTATTTATCATCCTGATACTCCATAAATTCTGCCTGTAACTGCTTAAAAGTAAGCTTGGTTATTTGCCGGCTGGCTTTGTTTAAATTTTTATAAATTCTTGCTAAGTATAAAAAATAAGTCACATTTTCTTTTTTATACTTTTCCTCTATATAATACCAAAAAGCATGCCCTGCTAGCAGAGGTTTTTCAAAAGCAAATTTTGAAAATTTGCTGTAATTACTGCTTAGTATTTCACTTTTAAGTTCATCATCTAAATCTGCACTCCAGTTTTCGCCCAGGTACGCAACATAGCCATCGGTAAGCCACACAGGTAAATCCAACAGCGTTTGGTTGCTGGCAACTTCGCCTAAATCATCGCCAAACAAAACATTTTTTGTAATGATATCTGCAATACCCTGCCTTATCTGGCGTTTTAGATTATAATGATTGGCATCATAGTAAACAACCATTTTATTGTTAACCAGTTTTGTAACAGATCCCGCATTTAAAATATCCGATTCCAAACCGATATTGGTTTGCTTTTTATCAGCAAATTCATTGTATAAAATAATATTGGCCCGGCGCTGCAAGCTGTACTCCGCAGCAGTTTCTATTTGAGGAAGTTCTTTTTCTGCTACCTGGGCTGTAAATTTTGCAAGTTCCTGTCCTCCATCATAGAAGTAAACATTAAAGTTTTGGGTTTGATAAAACTGCCATTTAAATTTTTTATATTGAATTCTGTTTTTACCAAAAGTAACAGCGTTTACCTGGGCTGTAGTTACAATAGCCGGAAGAATGAAAATAAAGGAAATAAGAATTATTCTGCTGAACTTTGCCATACTTATCTATTATATTAGGTCTTAAAATTAGTTGATTACACTCTACAATTAAAATCATTTTAAATCAGCATAGATGCTTACAATAAAATCATTCGAATTTAGTCCAATACAGGAAAATACGTATATACTTTACAATGAGTTTAACGACTGCATCATTATTGATCCAGGCTGTTATTTTGATGCTGAGAAAGAGGAATTAATTGCATTTATTACCGATAATAAACTGACTCCAAAAATGCTAATCAATACGCATTGCCATTTGGATCATGTTTTTGGAAATAAATTCATATCTGAAAAATATAACCTTACCCTTAAAATACACGAAAACGAAAAGGCTGTACTGGCTTTTGCACCAACGAGCGGTTTAATGTATAATATGCCTTTTGATAATTATAAAGGCGAATTTATTTTATTGAGTGCAGGTGATACAATTTCGTTAGGAAAAGATGTATTAAAAGTTTTGCTGGTTCCGGGCCATAGTCCCGGAAGTCTTGCTTTTTATTGTGCTGAAGATAAGTTTGTAATAAGTGGTGATGCATTATTTAAAAACAGTGTAGGTAGAAGCGATTTACCTGGTGGCAACCATGAACAGCTAATAAAAAGTATTAAAGAAAATTTGCTTGCATTGCCTCACGATACAGTTGTTTACAGTGGTCACGGTCCTGTTACTTTAGTGGGTGATGAGAAAAAAAATAATCCTTATTTAAACTAAAACCTTAAATACGTTTATTTAAAATTATGATGGAATAAAATTTAAATAATTTTTTATCAAGTAAATAAAATGTTGTATTGTATTTTATAGAACATGTGAACAGGTAAATGTTATTTGTTATTACTTTAAATTATACAGCATTACTATTTACAATATTGGCAGTGAATATTAAACCGCACTTTTGCTTTTAGCAACCAACTAATTGCCATGAACCAACCCAGTATCATTGATAAAAATGAATCTGATTTGCCCAAGGAAAAATATCAAAAAATAATTTTCATTATAGCAGGTTTATTTTGTTTAACTCCTTTTGTATCTCCACCGATAGCATTGTTAATTGGGTTGATGATAGCTTTATTTATTGGACATCCATATTTACGTTTTAACAACAGAGCCACTCAAATTTTACTTAAAATTTCCGTAGTAGGTTTAGGTTTTGGAATGAATATACACAGTGCGTTGAAGGCAGGTAAAGCTGGTATATTGTTTACGGTTGTATCAATAATTGGAACACTTTTTTTTGGTTATATGTTAGGCAGAATTTTAAAAATAGAAAAGAAAACTGCTTACTTAATTTCTACGGGCACTGCAATATGTGGTGGAAGTGCAATAGCTGCTATTTCACCGGTAATTAAAGCAGAAGAAAAACAAATTTCTATAGCGTTGGGTGCAATATTTATTCTTAACTCAATAGCCTTGATTGTATTTCCAATTATTGGCCATCAATTACAGCTGTCACAGTCTCAGTTTGGGCTTTGGTGCGCAATTGCAATACACGATACAAGCTCAGTGGTTGGTGCTGCAAGCAAATACGGCACACAGGCTTTAGAGATTGCTACCACAATAAAACTTGCGCGGGCATTGTGGATTATTCCTGTAGCTTTTATTTCTACATTTTTATTTAAAAATAAAAACAGTAAAATTAAAATCCCTTATTTTATTGGCATGTTTGTACTTGCAATGGTTTTGAATTCCTACATTTCTTTTGTGCAGCAATATGGCCATTATCTTGTAAGTATTGCAAAAGCAGGTCTCACACTTACATTGTTTTTAATAGGCTGTGGCTTATCTAAAAAAGTTTTACAGTCTGTTGGTGTAATGCCTTTATTGCAGGCAATAATATTATGGATTTTAATATCGCTGACGGCATTGTGGGCAGTTACATCTTTGGCAATATAAAATTGAGACTATCTGTAAAGATTATTAGCAAAAAAAAGCCGGAATCATGGTTAATTGAAAATTCAATTAACCATGATTCCGGTGAAAATATTGTTTGTGATTATTATCTAATTTGTCCTCTTATTTTTCCGCCTGGCGAAAAATTGGAATGCACATTTATGTAAATCATTTTCGTAGCAATTGAATCTGCAAGACCTGCACTTATCATTCTGATTTGGGTTGTACCAAAATCATCTTTTGTATCAGCAAGGTTCACAATAACTGGTCCGTTTGAACCTGCTGCACCAATATGAATATGCGCATATCGTAAGGTATCTGTAGTCTCTAAATTATTTATGGTGATTTTTGAAAACAATCTGTTGTCCTCAATTATTCTTACAATCGCAATACCTGTGGCGGTAGTAGTTACCGGATTTGGCTGATTGGTGCCACTCAAAGCAACATTGTATGCTTGTAAGATATTTTTACCAATTTGTCCGCGGAGAAGCCCACCAGGCATCTGTATAGTATGAATATTGGCATAAAATTCTGTAACATTATTTTTTAAGCTATCAATAAGTGTTTGCCTTACATCTAATGCTTTTGCTTCCAGTGATGCGCCTGTTGCTACAATTGTAAAAGGTAAAATAACGCTGCCGTTATTCACAGCATTACCCACATGGATATGAGCAGCTTTGATAGTATCGCCGTAAGAAAAATTGATTAAGGTAGTTGTTAAAGTTATACTGTTATCTGAAAGTATTTTTAATGCGGCTACTGAAGTTTCCATACGGTTATTTGCAGAGATCTCGTTAGCGGCACTCATTTTTATGCTGTATTCTTTTACAACAGTAGGTGCAGACATTGTTTCATTTTTTTTGCACGAAGCAAATAGTAAGATTGCCGAAATAGCAAAAGCAATATTTTTTAATTGGAGATTCATTTTTTTTGGATTTTTATGAAATACAAACATAACTAACATTTGTTAGTATACAAATAAACAGCCTGATTATTTTTTTATTTAAATTTTAGTTTTTAATAATCTGTACATTTTAAAAAGAATCAGCTACATAAAAAGGATGATGGGCTGTAAAAAGTTCAGGTTTAACTTATTATATACCAAACAACTATAAAATAATTAAAAAAAATATGTGAGATATAATTAAAAGTTACAGTTTTAAAATTGGGAAAGAATGGCAGGTAATTTTTTGAATATCAAATTACTCATTTGTTGCTATTTATTACAAGAACTTTAATCATTATTATTAATTAAACCTTCCAAAGCCTTCGGTTTTTCTATACGGAGTCTTAAAGAAATTATCAATTTCAGTGTTAAATTTTTCTCTGTAAAAAATTGGAGTTGAGTGTCCTGAGTTTGGCAATATCCATAAATATGAATTAGAAATAGACTTTGCAATAAGCATTGTGTGCTCGGGTAATATT
>JANLVW010000484.1:0-6764 GCA_031364205.1 Ferruginibacter sp. | reverse complement strand
GCTTGGCAGTGGTGATTTAATGTTCTTTCCTTATGGTGGCAATTTTACCAGAGCGGAAATGATACATAATTTGCGTTTCCTAAAACCGGTATCTGAATTTCGCACAAAATATGATTACGACAATAATTTATACATTGTAGCAGGAGAAGTAATTGCAAAAATAAGCGGCATGAGTTGGGAGGAATTTGTAGAACAGCGCATAATGAAACCAATAGGTTTTACCACAACCAAAACATCTTACAACAGGGTAACAAACAATCCTAATATTATTGATGCCCACGCTCCTGCTGATGGAAAAGTAATTATGATTCCGCATGATTGGAACCCCGTTGCTAACGCTGCCGGTGGCATTGTCAGCAATCTTACAGATCTTACAAAGTGGATTATTTTACAAATGAATGACGGCAAATATGGTGACGGCAAACAACTTTTCAGCAAAGCCGTTCACGACGAAATGTGGAGCCCTCAAACTATCATTCAACAACCACAAGACGGTCCTTACAACACCCACTTTTCTTCCTATGGATTGGGTTGGTTTTTAAGCGATGTTAAAGGCTACAAACAGGTTACACACACGGGCGGGCTTGCAGGTACAGTTACACAAATCACTTTACTGCCCGAGCTTAAACTTGGTATCATCGTTCTTACAAATCAACAATCCGGTGCGGCTTTCAGCGCCATCACAAATACTATTAAAGACAGCTACCTTGGTTATCCAAACCGAGGTTGGGTAAAAACTTATAGTGATCGAACAACCAATGGCAATGCCGCTGCAAAAAAAATTACTGATCAAATTGCGGCAGATGGTGCAGCACAACAAAAAATTGCTGCAGCAAAAATTATTGATTCATTATTCACCGGCACTTACAACGATAAATGGTTTGGCAATGTAAACATCACTCCTAAAAATGGCGGGCTTTGGTTCGCCTCTGTAAAATCGCCAAGGCTCAATGGTTATGTAACGCCATACAAAGGCAATACATTTATCGTAAAATGGACCGACAGAAGTTTTGATGCAGATGCTTACGTTTTGTTTAATATGGATAGAAACGGCAAAGCCAGCGGTTTTACCATGGAAACAATTTCGCCATTAACTGATTTTAGTTTCGATTTCCAGGATCTTGATTTAAAGAGAGTGAGGTAGTGAATGGTTAGTGGTGAATTTTAGTACAAGATAATTTGGGGCTTTCAAGAGTTAGATTCTTTTTCAACTTTTGTTCGGGCTTTGCGTTGCTATCGTTTTATTCGCTCAAGCTATATAAAAAGCCCGCCTGAATGACGAACTCGGCCAGGCATATCCACTTCAATCCCGCAGCCCTTCAGCAATTAAAACATTATCAAACATTTGAAAGGTGGGAAGTGCGGGTATTAATTGCCCCATATTTTCTCATCAGCTATAATAATAAACATTTTAATAATTTCACCAATATCCTTCAATGAGGGGCATCTTTTTTGTAATATTGCAAATAGAAATACAATAAAGTATTTTTAGTAACTATTAAATTACATCTTATGAAATCAATTTCAGTTGCAGTTCTATTAATGAGTGCAATAACATTTACCAACTGTTCATCATCAAACATGATGGGAGATTCATCTAAACCAGTTATGGTTGGTGGTGCACAAATGCTTTCAACAAAAAATATTGTTGAAAACGCAATGAACTCAAGCGAACATACAACACTTGTCGCTGCTGTAAAAGCAGCCGGTCTTGTTGAAACTTTACAGGGTGCAGGTCCTTTTACTGTATTTGCTCCAACCAATGCAGCATTCGATTTATTGCCTGCAGGTTCTGTAGATCTTTTAGTAAAGCCATATAATAAAATGACACTTACAAAAATTCTTACTTCGCATGTAGTAGCAGGTAGAATGAATGCTGCAGACCTTGCAAAAATGATTAAAGACGGAAATGGTACCGGTATTTTAACTACACTTTCAGGCCATAAGTTAATGCTATCAAGACAAGGAGATGCCATTTTAATAAAAGATGAGAATGGTGGAACAGCAGTTGTAACCACAGCAAATGTTTATCAAAGCAATGGTATAATTCATGTAATTGATCACGTATTGATTCCTTCTTAATAATAAAATTAATATTTTAAAAAAACCAGAGATAATTTCTCTGGTTTTTTTATGTTTTGCCCAATCGGTTATTTACACAAACATGCATAAGTTTGTATAAATTTTTTTAATGGTAAATGCATCCATCATCACCATTGGCGATGAGCTTTTAATAGGACAGGTAATTGATACCAACAGCGCATTTATAGCCCAGCAAATGAACCTTGCAGGTTTCTTTGTAAAACGCCGCGTGGCTGTTGGCGATGATTATAATGCCATAAGAACTGCTTTAGATGAAGAAAAGAAATATGCAGATATTATTTTAATTACCGGGGGCCTTGGGCCTACAGCAGATGATATTACCAAACCATTGCTTTGCGAATATTTTGGAGGGAAGATGGTTATTGATGAAGCTACATATGCCAACGTACGGCATCTTTTTGAAAATATTTTTAAAAGACCTTTTACCGAACGCAACAGAAAACAGGCAGAAGTACCTGATGTTTGCATAGTCATTCAAAACAAAAAGGGTACAGCACCCGGTATGTTGTTTAGTGAGAAGGTAGGTGAACGAGAAAAAATATTTATAAGCATGCCGGGTGTACCGTTTGAAATGATGGCAATGATGACAGACGATGTTATACCATATTTAAAACAAAAATTTACATCCACTCATATTGTTCACCGTACATTGTTAACAGCGGGAGTTGGTGAAAGTATGTTAGCCGATATGATTATTGATTTTGAAAATAATTTACCAAAAAATATTAAACTTGCTTACTTGCCAAGTTATGGAATGGTGCGGCTAAGACTTACGGCAACAGGAAAAAATACAATTGAAGTTGAAGAAAGTGTTGATGAACAATTCGCTCAACTAAAAAAGCTGACGGCCGAATATTTAGTGACAGATGTAGATGAGACAATGGAGAAAAATGTAGGTAAACTATTAATACAAAAAGGTAAGACAATGAGTACTGCCGAAAGCTGCACCGGTGGTTATATTGCACATTTACTCACAGCAATAGCGGGTTCATCAGCTTTTTATAATGGCAGTATTGTGAGTTATTCTAATGAAGTAAAAGAAAATTTGCTAAAAGTAAAAAAACAAACACTTGATACTTTTGGTGCTGTAAGTGAAGAAGTAGTAAAAGAAATGGCTGCGGGCGCTTTAAAAAATATTGTTACAGATTATACTATTGCAGTATCAGGTATAATGGGCCCAGATGGCGGAACAAATGATAAACCAATTGGAACCGTATGGATTTGTGTAGGCAGTATTGAAAAACTTGTTACAGATAAATTTACTTTTAGGTTTGACAGAGAAAGAAACATACGGCTTACTGCATTAAATGCTTTAAATATGCTGCGAAAATTTATTCTGGAAAATAATTAATAGAATATTTAAAACTTATAAAATTGTTTATTACTGAAACACAGATACGCATGCATTATGCACTTACAGATCAAATGGGTGTAGTGTATTATGGCAACTATGCGCAGTTTTATGAGATAGGCAGAACTGAAGCTATAAGGCAGCTTGGCTATACCTATAAAGATATTGAAGCCATGGGAATAATTATGCCGGTGGTGGAAATGAACAGCAAATTTTTACGACCTGCCAAGTACGATGACCTCATTACTGTAAAAACCACACTTAGGGAATTACCAACGGGTCATGCAATAAATTTCTTTTTTGAAATTTTTAATGAGGACGATAAACTGTTAAATGCAGGAAATGTTATTCTTTATTTTATGGAAGCCGTTACAATGAAACGTGCTAAGATGCCGACAGAATTGGAAGAAAAATTAAAGGGATATTTTTAGTTTCAGAAAATGTTTGTTGAAAATAGAAAAAATGCTGAAAGGCTGCGGGATGGGCAGTAGTAGCTCCCGCAAATAATTCTTTATACTTTTTCTGAGACAATATTGCGGCACCTACCTTTGCCGGCAGGCAGGCTACTACAGACAGCCCGAACAACTTATGACAAAATTTAATTAGTTGGTAGCCCCATAAAATATTTACAAATCTAAAAAGTTATACTCTGTAGTAATCGCCTTTCCAATTTTTTATTGCCTGCTTAATTTCTTTTGGAGATAAGTTTTTTTCAACAGCTAAATGTGCAAGATCAACAAACTCATTATTGGGAGCAAAACGCAAAGCAATAACTTGCCCCAGACTTAATTTACTGTCAAGCAATTTTCCTGCAATGGCGAAATAACGAAGATTTTCTTCTGCTCGTATTGCTCTGTCCTGTGCTTTCAGGGCAAAGCCTCTTGCAAAAAATGCAACTAAAAAAAGCATCACACTACCAAGTAAAGCGATTGAAGGTAACATTAAACCCAATCCTGCACTGTAATGCCTATATAAACTTAATGCAGAAAATCCAATTAAAACGAGAACAGGTATCAAAATACCAAAATGAAATGCAGGCACAATCTGGGAATGGTTTGCTAGATTTTGTTCTTTCATGTCATTTAACTTTAAAACTGAAAGTAGTTTAAAAACAGAAGTTCAACAAAATAATTTTAGGAATTGCCAACTCCTGTTGCCAAACAAATCCACAGCATTTTTTCAACTGGACTTATTTACTATTTAGATTTATATTTGCAATCAAAATAAATAAAAATGAAAGCAGCAACAGCAAATATTTTAAATGCAATTGTATTAATAGCAGCAGGCCTTTACGGATACTTTGGTATAGCGGCTTCAGATGGTACACATTCTCTTACTGCACTTATACCTGCAGCCTTTGGGATTATATTTTTAGCCATGCAGAAAGGGGTGGCAAACCATAATAAAATAATTTCTCATGTTGTGGTAGTGCTCACACTTTTGTTGCTTGTAATGTGCATTATGCGTTTTGTAAAAGTGCAAAACTGGGTTGATAAAAAATATGTTTTTCTTGCTTGTGTCATAAGCAATGCAGTAGCGCTGATAGCATTTATCGGCAGTTTTATTGAAGCAAGAAAAAACAGAAAAATAACTAATGGTTAAGAAAGCTATAGCTAAAAAAACGACAGAAAAAAAAGTAAAAGAGAAGCCCATTATTCTCATAACAAATGATGATGATATCACATCGCCGGGTATTCGGGCATTGGTAGATGCTGTCAAAGATTTTGGGCGTGTTGTAGTTGTTGCGCCGGATAAGCCCCAGAGCGGAATGGGTCATGCAATAACCATTGGTTTTCCATTGCGCATGCGCAAACTCGATATGTTTGATGGTATTGAAAGCTGGACCACAAGCGGTACACCTGTTGATTGTGTAAAACTGGCTGTGGACAAAATACTTCACCGCAAGCCCGATATCTGTTTAAGCGGTATTAACCACGGTGCCAATCATTCAATAAATGTAATTTACAGCGGTACCATGTCTGCAGCTATGGAAGCAAGTATTGAAGGTATTCCAAGTATTGGTTTTTCAATGATGGATTACAGTTACGAGGCAGATTTATCAGCAGCTAAACAAATTGTTGCCAAAATTGTGCAGGGCGTTATGAAAAAGAAAATTGACAAGCATTTACTTTTAAATGTCAATATACCTGCTGGCAATAATATAAAAGGAATTAAAATATGCAAGCAGGCTTATGCAAAATATGAGGAAGAATTTTCTGAAAGATTAGATCCTCACAAGAAAAAATATTATTGGCTTACCGGAGAGTTCAAAAACTTTGACAAATCAAGAGATACAGATGTATGGGCTTTAGAGAATAATTATGTAAGTGTTGTGCCCGTTCAATTTGATCTTACAAATTACAAGTTAAAAGCGCTGCTGGAAAAAAGCAAACTGTTTTAAAATGTTTAAAAAGGATAATTTTATTTATGGCTGTATTTTGGGTTTGTTTGCTCCAATTGTAGGTTTGTTACTGCTAAAGTATTACAAATTTGGAAGGCTTAGCCTTAAAGAAGTTTTGCAGTTTATTTACACACAACCAGGGCATGGCATATTAACGGCAGGGCTAAGCGTATCGCTTATGATGAATGCTTTCTTTTTTACTATGTATGTGAATGCAAGAAGAGACCAAACAGGAAAGGGTTTATTTGTAACTACTGTGTTGTACGGTGTGATTATTTTGCTTATAAAATATTTAAGCTGATTAGGAAGTGGCAATTAAGAATCGTGAAATAAAAATGCATTTCATAAGAAATGTCGTCTGTCGTCTAAGATTCACTTTGCTCTTTCCCACTCTACTTGTACACATACTCAATACTGCCCATTAATTTGCGCTCGTCAGTAAAGCAACGCTCTTTAATTCTTAACCCATTATCGTAACTGTACTTCCAAACATAGTAGCTCTTACTACCTTCCTCTACAGCAGTCATTTGTGTAATTAATCCTGCATTATTATATTCAAAAATATAATTGGGCTTGGCATTTTGGCTGTATTCATTGGCTTGTACAATATCTGTAAGTCTGTTTTTTGCATCATAATAATAAAAAAACTTTGTACCGTTTTTGGTATCTTTTTCAATGGCGACATTTCCTTTATCATCCAATGCTAATAAAATATCTGTTGTATCTCTGCCATTTTTTACCCTCGTTATTTTTGAAGGTTTACCGTTTTCATATTTATAAAAGTGGTCTTCTTTTATTTCATTTCCAAAATCTTCGTCGGAAGACCGAACTGTTGAGTTAATCCGGCTTATTAGATTATCGGTATTATAAGTGTAAATAATTTGGGTCGCAGATAACAATGAACTATCG
>JANLVW010000437.1:0-5043 GCA_031364205.1 Ferruginibacter sp. | reverse complement strand
TGAAAAACCATTTTTTTTAAGTGGTGGTATTGGTCCTGATGATGCAGCAATAATTAAAAAGTTTAAGCATCCTGATTTTTTTGGTATTGACGTAAATAGCAAATTTGAGAAAGAACCCGGTGTAAAAGATATGGGCCTGGTTTTGGGTTTTATTAAGAATATGAAATAAGCACATTATTAAGAATAAGTTTTATCATCAAATGCGATGCTGCTTAATTTTTAATGATGTCGATAAAATATATAATTATGAAAAAAAACAAACAAAAAATATTTTCAGAACCCGATGAGCATGGTTATTATGGCGAATTTGGTGGCGCATTTATTCCGGAAATGTTGCATGATAATATAGAAATTCTTCGCAAAAACTATTTAAAAATATCCGGTACAAAAAAGTTTAAAAAGGAGTTTAATAGTTTACTAAAAGATTTTGCAGGCCGGCCAACGCCATTATATTTTGCAGAAAATTTAAGCAAAGAATTTAATACCAATATTTACTTAAAGAGAGAAGATCTTTGCCATACCGGTGCACATAAAATAAATAATACAATTGGGCAAATTTTGGTTGCGATTGCTCTCGGTAAAACAAGGATAATAGCGGAGACAGGAGCCGGCCAACATGGTGTAGCAACTGCAACGGTTTGTGCATTAAAAGGGTTGGAGTGTATTGTTTACATGGGCGAAAAAGATATAGAACGACAGGCACCAAATGTAGCGAGAATGAAAATGCTTGGCGCAAAAGTTATTCCTGCAACAAGCGGAAGCAAAACGCTGAAAGATGCTACCAACGAAGCTATTAGAGATTGGATAAATAACCCAACAGACACACATTATATTATAGGAAGTGTTGTAGGCCCGCATCCATACCCGGATATGGTTGCAAAATTTCAAAGCGTAATTAGCAGCGAAATAAAAAAGCAATTAAAAAAACAAACCGGATCTGAATTGCCGGATTATGTAATTGCATGCGTAGGTGGTGGCAGCAATGCGGCAGGTGCATTTTATCATTTTCTGGAAGATAAAAAAGTAAAAATTATTGCAGTAGAAGCTGCAGGTTGTGGTCTAAATAGTGGAATGAGTGCTGCAACAACGGTATTAGGAACAACCGGTATTTTGCACGGTAGTAAAAGTTTATTGATGCAGACTGCTGATGGCCAAGTTACAGAACCACACAGTATTTCAGCCGGTTTGGATTATCCTGGAATTGGTCCCATGCATGCAAATCTGTTTAAAACAAAGCGGGCTTCTTTTGTAAGTATTACTGACGAAGATGCTTTAAAAGCAGCATTTCATATTTCTAAAACGGAAGGTATAATACCTGCATTGGAAACTGCCCATGCTTTTGCAATTTTAAATGAAATGGCATTTAAGGAAGATGATGTGGTGGTAATAAATTTAAGTGGAAGAGGAGATAAGGATTTGGATATGTATATGAAATATTTGTAGAACCACTAAGTCAGTCAATAATTAAGTTTCACTAAGTTTTCTCAGCGAAACTTTTTTAATTTATTTCTCTGCATCAGTAAAGCCCACAAAAAAATGAAAAATAAACTCACCCAACTTTTTCAGCAAAAAAATAAAAATTTACTGAATGTTTATTGTACTGCAGGTTTTCCTAAACTTGAAAGTACAACAGATGTTTTATTTGCCTTGCAGGAAAATGGTGTGGATATGATTGAGGTCGGAATGCCGTACAGCGATCCAATTGCAGATGGGCCCGTTATACAACAAAGTAATATGGTTGCAATAGAAAACGGCATGACAATCGAATTGTTGTTCGAGCAACTTAATTCAGTAAAAAATACCATAACTGTTCCCCTCATTATGATGGGATATTTAAACCCTGTTTTACAATATGGGTTGGAGAAATTTTGCGAAGATGCTGCTGCAGCAGGGATTGCAGGTGTAATATTGCCTGATCTTCCAATGTATGAATATGAAGAAATGTATGCCCCCCTTTTTAAAAAGCATAAGCTCTGTTTTATATTTTTAATAACACCACAAACTTCTGAAGAGAGAATAAAAAAAGCTGATAAATTAAGCAGTGGATTTCTTTATGCTGTTTCTTCTTCTTCCACAACAGGA
The DNA here is from genome assembly GCA_031364205.1 of Ferruginibacter sp. GTDB lineage: Bacteria > Bacteroidota > Bacteroidia > Chitinophagales > Chitinophagaceae > Ferruginibacter. The sequence goes on along the minus strand of JANLVW010000437.1, from coordinate 2,961 downwards.
AATAATATAAATACAGAAGACAAGACTTCTTATTTTGAAAGAATTGCAGGTATGAATTTAAAAAACCCATTAATGATAGGCTTTGGCATAAATAATAAACAAAGTTTTGAAGCTGCCTGTTCTTATGCATCTGGTGCTATCATTGGAAGTGCCTACATTAAAGCGTTGGGAGAAAATAATAAAGTAAAAGGGTCAACAGTTAATTTTCTTCAAAACATTAGATAGCAGTTTTTTTAACAAACATCAGGTTTTATCATTTGTTTGAATAAATTATATTGCAGCATAAAAATTTTTAAATGAAAAAATATTTCTTTTTATTGTTTTTTACTCCTGCTTTTTTAAATGCACAGGTTACAAATACAAAAGTAATTAGTACAAAAAAAACTGTTATTAGCAAAACAATTGTAGCACAAAAAATTATAAAGCAAGTTAAGGCTCCGGATGGGTTTTTAATAATTGGAAATATTGAAGGTCTTGCAGATGGAACAGTTTTAAAATTATTGAATGGTAACACGGGTGTGGAGGAATCCAATACTACCGTACAAAATGGTAAGTTTACTTTTACAGGTAAGACTACTTCGCCGGATTTTAAAGTAATTGCTATAAATGGAAAGGCTCAATATATTACTATATTTCTTGACAATAGTGAAGTGACTATAAACGCAAAAAATGATGCTTTTGAAAAAGCGGTAATAAAAGGATCTGATTCCCACAATGATTTTGTAGCTTTTGCAACTGTTACAAAACCTTACGAAGATTTGTTGATGGGTAAAGGAAGGTTTGAATCAAAATTTATGGATGAAGCCGCATCAACAATAGAAAGTTTTGTAAACACTCACAAAGCATCTTATATTTCTCCATTAGCAATTTATAGACAAAACCAAATTACCGGCGACTATGTAAAATTGGAAACGCTTTACAATACTTTATCTACTGAGGTTAAATCATCGCCTATTGCAAATTATTTAGCACAGCAAATTGAACAAAACAAACAGGCTGGTTACGGCAAACCACTAGGAGATTTTTCGCAGGCAGATACTACAGGTAAAGATATTTCTCTGGCTTCATTTAAAGGGAAATATGTCTTGATTGATTTTTGGGCAAGCTGGTGTGGCCCGTGCCGAGCAGAAAATCCAAATGTAGTTAGTACTTATGAGAAGTATAAAAATAAAAATTTTACTGTTTTAGGAGTTTCGTTGGATAGGGCCAAACAACCCTGGTTAGATGCAATTGTGTCAGACAATCTTTCATGGACGCATGTGAGCGATTTAAAATTTTGGAATAATGCTGTTGCACAGCAATTCGGTATTCAAAGTATTCCACAAAACTTTTTGATAGACCCACAAGGCAATTTGATTGGAAAAAATTTAAGAGGAGCAGCGCTGGATTACAAGTTGAGTCAGGTGATAAGATAGGGAATTATGAGTTGTAAATTGTTAATGAACGACTATCAATTTCAATTTCAAATGTGGATAGCAATATTTAATTTTAAATGCATTATTGGGTATTAACCATTGACGGTTTAATATTGATAATTCATACCGCCAATTGCCTTTTATATAGCTGTACTGCATTTTCCAACCCTAAATAAAGTGCATCGCTAATTAATGCGTGGCCAATAGAAACTTCTAATAATTGAGGAATATTTTGTGCAAAAAATCTGAGATTTTGTAAATCTAAATCATGCCCAGCATTAATACCTAAATCCAATTCGTTTGCTTTGTTGGCTGCCACAATAAATGGCTCGATTGCCATCTCTTTATTGCCCATTGAAAACTGCTTAGCATAACTTTCTGTATATAATTCTATTCTGTCTGTACCCGTGGTTTTTGCTGCTTCAATCATTTTAATATCTGCATCTACAAAAATAGAAACCCTTATTCCTTCGGCTTTAAATGTTGCAATAATTTCTTTTAAATAATCTTGATTTGTAACTGTATCCCAACCATGGTTGCTGGTTAACTGTCCACGAGCATCGGGTACTAATGTTACCTGCGTTGGTTTATTGGCCAATACTAACTTTACGAATTCATATTCGGTTGGGTTGCCTTCAATGTTAAATTCGGTTGTTAAAACGTTCTTTAATTCGAATATATCTTTGTAAGTAATGTGCCTTTCGTCAGGACGTGGATGAACAGTTATTCCATGAGCACCGAAGCGCTCAATATCAAGAGCAGCCTTTATTAAATCGGGATTGTTACCGCCACGTGCATTGCGGAGGGTGGCAATTTTATTTATGTTTACGGAGAGATTTGTCATTGGGAAATTTGAAAATTAGCAAATTTGCAGATAAGCAAATTTAAACTTTAAGGAACTTGAATAAAATTTAAATAAGAAATAAATAATGCATAATCTATTGCACAATTAATACTAAATATTTAGATAAAAATGAAATGTGCGACGCCACTTATGTTCATCATTGCTGCTTCATTGTTCACTAAAAAAGCCACCTAATTTTTTGAAAAAAAATGGTGGCTTTAGAAAAATAATAATTTATAAAGAATTAAAGACTAAAGTCACTCATTCGGAGGGATTTAGGGAGGCTATTAATATCTATACATCTCAGTCTTAAAAGGACCTTCTTTTGCTATGCCCAAATATTCTGATTGTGCAGTAGTTAATTCATCCAAAACTACATTTATTTTTGCAAGGTGAAGGCGTGCAACTTTTTCATCTAAATGCTTTGGAAGCACATAAACTTTATTTTCGTAGTTACCGCTGTTCTGCCATAACTCAAGCTGCGCAAGGGTTTGGTTTGTGAATGAGTTGCTCATTACAAAACTTGGATGGCCTGTAGCACAACCCAAATTTACCAAGCGACCTTCTGCCAAAACGATGATATCATTTCCTTCAATGGTATATAAATCAACCTGTGGTTTGATGGTGTTTTTTGAAGCGCCATAATTTGCATTTAACCAAGCCATGTCAATCTCAATATCAAAGTGGCCAATGTTACAAACG
>JANLVW010000429.1:0-5854 GCA_031364205.1 Ferruginibacter sp. | reverse complement strand
ATTTTGGTCTACAACTACCACTTGGGCCAAACCTTGGCGGCCCGTTGTTTTTTGAACATTATTCTTTTTTAGGCATAAACCCTACCGGGCTAACGGATGGTTATGCAAACTATGCAACACAAACAAAAAACCACACACTTATCAATTATAATTACTGCAAATCAAATCCGCAGAATTATTATGGTTACAGCGATTCATGCTGGGGACTTACTGCATCTGATATACCCAACGGTGGCTATACGGCAAGTTCACCAACGAACGATGTAGGTGTTATTGCACCAACTGCTGCACTTGCTTCTTTTCCATACACGCCAACGGAATCTATGAAAGCATTAAAGTTTTTCTATTATGTTTTGGGAGATAAAATTTGGAAACAATATGGTTTTGTTGATGCATTTAAACTGGATGATCCATGGTTTGCAGATTCTTTTTTGGCAATAGACCAAGGTCCAATTATAGTAAATATTGAGAACTACAGAAGTGGATTAATGTGGAATTTGTTTACGAGTGCCCCAGAAGTAAAATCAGCGATGTTGGCTTTAGGTTTTAGTGCGCCGTATTTGTAAATTCAAACTATTCAGATAATAGTATTAAGACAAAACATTAGCCGCAGATTCGCAGATTATTTATTAATTATCAAAAATAAAACCACAAGTTTCAAACTGTTATATAAATATATCATTTGATGAAGAAGAATATCCTTACAAAAGAAACCTACAAAATAATTGGAGTAGGAACGGAAGTGCACAGGGTATTGGGGAAAGGATTTTCAGAGATAGTTTATAAGGATGCATAGAGTATGAGTTGAATAAAAAGAGCATTTCTTTTGAAAGGGTAAAAGAATTTTTAATACAGTACAAGAAAAAATATTGCCCAATAAATTTTATGCAGATTTTGTTGTTGAAAACGAGATAATTTTAGAAGTGAAATGTTCATCTACAATTATTGAGAAGCATTACGCACAGGTCATAAATTATTTAACCATTTCAAAATTACAGGTTGGATTAATATTAAATTTTTCAGAAAAGTCTTTAGAATACAAAAGAGTAATTTTAAAAAGTTATTATGTTTTTATAATATGCGAACTTGCCTTTAAAAACACAGTATTAGAATTTTATTTTTTATCTGCGAATCTGCGGCTAAAAACCCAGGTTTATATAATTAAGAAATACTTAAATTTTATAAAATAATAATCTCAGATTTGCTGTTTCTATTTCACAATTGCAAAAAATATTAAAATGAAAGGATCTTGGTTTAAAATATTTATCGTCCTTTTATTTTCATCATCATTTAATTTAGCAGAGTCTCAAATAAATGTTGCATTTAACCCTGTTATTCGTTCCAAAAATCTTTCAGATTCTGCATTACTTGAACTGGTGCAAAAGCAAACCTTCAATTATTTTTGGGCTTTTGCACACCCGGTAAGTGGCATGAGCAGAGAGCGCAGTAATGCTGCTTACGATTATGGTGATGAAGTGGTAACCACTGGTGGTACAGGGTTTGGTGTGATGAGTGTTTTAGTGGCGGCAGATAGAAAATGGATTAACAGAGATACTGCAGCTAAGTTTCTATTAAAGATGGTAAAGTTTTTAGGAAAGGCAAATGCTTATCATGGCGTATTCCCACATTGGCTAAATGGTGCTACCGGCACAACAATTCCCTTCAGTAGAAAAGACGATGGTGCAGACCTTGTAGAAACTTCTTATTTAATGCAGGGGCTGTTGTGCGCCCGTCAATATTTCAACAACAACAGCAATGTAGAAAATGAATTGCGCAACCGCATTAACGGTTTGTGGAATGATGTGGAATGGAACTGGTTTACTAAGGGTGGTGAAGATGTTTTGTACTGGCACTGGAGCCCAAACAACGGCTGGTCAATGAACTTTGCAATACGTGGTTTTAATGAATGTTTAATAACCTACGTGCTTGCAGCCAGCGGTGATAATTTTCCTGTTACGGCCAATGTATATCATAAAGGATGGGTACAAAGTAATTTCTTTAAAAATGGTAAATCATTTTATGGACATCTGTTGCCATTGGGTTTTGATTATGGTGGACCGCTGTTTTTTTCACAGTATTCTTTTTTAGGTTTAAACCCAACTAATCTCAAAGATAATTATGCAGACTACTGGTTACAGAATAAAAATCACACCCTAATAAATCATGATTACTGCGTTGAAAATCCCAAAAAGTTTATTGGCTATGGTGAAAATTGTTGGGGACTAACTGCTGGAGATACCTATAACGGTTATGATGCTTATTCACCTGAAAATGATGCGGGCACAATTGCGCCCACCGCTGCGCTTTCTGGATTCCCCTTCACGCCTGAATATTCAATGAAGGCTTTAAAACATTTTTATTACGACCTTGGCGATAAAATATGGAGCAACTATGGTTTTGTTGACGGATTTAATGAAACAAAAAACTGGTACGCCAAAAGCCATTTGGCAATAGACCAAGGTCCAATAATTGTAATGATAGAAAATTATAGAACAGGATTAATGTGGAAGTTATTTATGAGTTGCCCCGAAATACAAAGAGGCTTAAAGAAATTGAATTTTAGTTATTAATAAACCGCAATAAATTTTTATAATGAAACTGATCTTTTTATTTCTGGTGACTGCAATGAATTATAGCACAAGTTATTCGCAGGGCAACAGTTTATTTGTAAAACAATTATTTATAGAAAGAACAGATACGCTTCCTTACAGAATATTGCTGCCTGAAAATTATGATCCTAAAAATAAATACCCTTTAATTATTTTTTTGCATGGCTCCGGCGAGCGTGGGAACGATAATGAAAAACAGTTAACGCATGGTGCAGAATTATTTTTGCGTGACAGCATTCGTAAAAAATATACAGCAATTGTAATTTTTCCTCAATGCAGCGATAACAGTTACTGGAGCAATGTAAATATTGTAAATGATGCGGTAACCGGTAAAAGAACGTTTCAATTCTTTACCGGCAGCAAACCAACAGTTGCCATGAATTTACTGATGCATTTAATGGATGATTTGAGGCACAAATATTCTATTCAAAATAAAAAAATATACATAACCGGTTTATCTATGGGCGGCATGGGAGCGTTTGAAATAGTGCACAGAAAACCGAATTTATTTGCCGCTGCCATGCCTATTTGTGGCGGGGCAAATACTGCAATTGCAAAAGATCTTTTAAAAACTAAATGGTGGATTTTTCATGGAGAAAAAGACGATGTGGTAAACCCTCAGTACAGTAAAGATATGGCTGCGGCAATATTAAATGAAGGTGGTGCGGCAAAGTTGACAATCTACCCCAACGCAAACCACAACAGCTGGGACAGTGCCTTTGCAGAAAATAATTTTATGGAATGGATGTTTAGCAATCACAAATAAAAAAAACGATTTGAACTATTAGATAATATTTGAGCGTTTGATATTTTGCAGAAAACGCTTAACAATGTAAATGTTGAATAGCATATTAAAATGAAACCATGAAAATGATAACTAAAATGATGATGGCTTTTTTGCTCATCATTACTATTGATGCAACTGCGCAAACTTCAAAAACATCTATGAATATTTTCATAGATGTACTCATGAAAAAGATGACACTGGATGAAAAAATTGGGCAGTTAAATTTACCTGGATCAGGAGATATTGTAACGGGACAGGCCGGTAACTCAGACATTGCAGGAAAAATAAAACAGGGAAAAGTAGGTGGCCTTTTTAACATAAAGGGCGTGGATAAAATTAGAGCAGTCCAAAAAATTGCAGTAGAAAACAGCCGCTTAAAAATACCGTTACTTTTTGGTATGGATGTTATTCACGGTTACCAGACGGAGTTTCCAATTCCACTTGCATTATCCTGCACATGGAATATGCAGATGATAGAACAGAGCGCAAGAATTGCCGCCATGGAAAGCAGTGCAGATGGTATTTGCTGGACGTTTAGCCCAATGGTAGATATTGCCCGTGATGCCCGATGGGGAAGAATTGCAGAAGGTAGCGGCGAAGATCCTTACCTGGGTTCTGCCATTGCAAAAGCAATGGTAAAAGGTTATCAGGGAGATTTATCCCGACAGGATAATATTATGGCCTGTGTAAAACATTATGCATTGTATGGTGCTGCAGAAGCAGGCAGAGATTACAACACCACGGACATGAGCAGAATAAGAATGTACAACGAATATTTTCCTCCTTATAAAGCTGCAATTGATGCTGGTTCAGGAAGTATAATGGCTTCTTTTAATGAAGTAGATGGAATTCCAGCTACAGGAAATAAATGGTTAATGACGGATGTATTGCGCAACCAGTGGGGCTTTAAAGGCTTTGTGGTAACAGATTATACTGGCATAAACGAAATGACCGCACATGGCATGGGAGACATTCAGAAGGTATCTGCATTGGCTTTAAATGCAGGCATTGATATGGATATGGTAGGCGAAGGGTTTTTATCAACACTTGGCAAATCGCTGCAGCAAAAAAAGGTTACGCTTAAACAAATTGATGATGCATGCAGAAGAATTTTAGAAGCAAAATACAAACTTGGTTTGTTCACGGATCCATACCGTTACTGCAATCCTGAAAGAAGTAAAACCGAAATTGGCACGCCTGCAAATATTTTAGCTGCCAGAAAAACTGCTGCTGAAAGTTTTGTATTGCTTAAAAACAGCAACAATATTTTGCCAATAGCAAAAGCTAAAACCATCGCTGTTATTGGTCCGCTGGGCGATAACAAAGAAAACATGCCAGGTACATGGAGTGTAGCTACAGATTTTAAAACTGCTGTAACTGTAAAAGAGGGTTTGCAAAAAGCTGTAGGCTCAAATGCAAAAATTTTATATGCCAAAGGATCTAATCTTTTTGAAGAAGCTGCTTTTGAAGAAAGATCAACATTATTTGGAAAAACACTTGGGCGTGATAACAGAACCACCAAACAACTGCTTGATGAAGCCCTGGCCATTGCCAACGAAAGTGATGTAATTGTTGCAACACTTGGCGAAGCAGCCGAAATGAGTGGCGAAAGCGCAAGCAGAACAAATTTAGAAATACCACAAACACAAAAAGATTTATTGAATGCCTTGTTAAAAACCGGCAAGCCAGTTATACTTGTTTTATTTGCTGGCAGACCAATGGTTTTAACGGAAGAAAATAAAAATGTAACAGCTATTTTAAATGTGTGGTTTGGGGGTTCAGAAGCAGGCAATGCCATTGCAGATGTATTGTTTGGCGATGTAAATCCATCCGGAAAATTAACAACTTCTTTTCCGCAGAATGTAGGGCAGGTTCCTATTTACTACGCACATAAAAATACCGGTCGTCCACTGCCCGAGGGAAAATGGTTTCAAAAATTCCGTTCTAATTATCTGGATGTTTCCAATGATCCGTTATACCCTTTTGGTTACGGCTTAAGCTATACAACATTTAGTTACAGCGATGTAAAACTATCCTCAACAAACTTAAATAAAACAGGTTCTATAAAGGCAACTGTTAATTTAAAAAATACCGGTACAAAAGATGGCAGCGAAGTAGTGCAATTATATACACAACAATTAGTAGGCAGCGTTACAAGGCCCGTAAAAGAATTAAAGGGCTTTCAAAAAATATTTTTAAAGGCGGGAGAATCAAAAGAAATAAGTTTTAATATTTCTGTAGAAGATTTAAAATTTTACAATGCTGCTTTAAAGTTTGTTGCAGAACCCGGAGACTTTAAACTCTTTATTGGTGGCAGTAGTAAGGATGTAAAAGAAGCAGATTTTAAATTATTATGATTTCACAAAAATAATATTCAGCTGCATTTGCCCGTATTAATAGTGGCATTTGCAGCTGTTGTTTTTTAAATACTTTTGCCGAATGAATAAACCGCTTAAGA
>JANLVW010000422.1:0-1331 GCA_031364205.1 Ferruginibacter sp. | reverse complement strand
CAGAGAAAGTTCAATACCGAATTCGATTGGTCGTTGATAAATAGGCGTGCAATAACTGTAGTCGCAGATCGTAATGAGGTTGTGTTGCCTGGCAAAAGCTGCAACAGCTGTTAGGTCCTGCAATGCATAGGACCAACTGTTAGGGCTCTCGAGGTAAATAAGTGTGGTATTATTTGTCTTAGCAGCTTCAAAATTATTTATATCTGTACCATCAATAAAGGTTGTTGTAACGCCAAACCGTGGCAGTATTTCAGTAAACATTTTACTTGCCCATGAGTACGGTTCTTTTACACTTATAATGTGGTCACCGGTTTTTACGTTTGCTAATACCGCGGCAAAAATGGCTGCAGCGCCACTGTTAAAAACCAGGCAATCTTCTGCACCATCAAGGGCGGCAAGTTTTTTTGCAAGAATATCCACCGTAGGATTTTTGCCACGGCTGTAGAGATAAGTGCTGTATTCATCCTGCAAAGCACTTCGCATGTCTGCAACGGTATTAAATACAAAATTGCTGGTCTGTATTATTGGAGGAGCAACAGCGTTAAAATAATTTTCTCTCTCTTCACCCAATTCGTTTATGATATAGGATATATCCATTGAAGATGTTGGATTTAAAATTTAAGATCTAAGATTTTCTGGCAAATCAAATTCACTATTTTTTTTTGTGCCTTTTACTAAGAAATAAAGCAAAATGAAAGCTCCCAATATTCCTAGCCCTGTAATGCCGGTCCATGGCTTGTCTATAAAAATAATCACAAACACAAAAGAATATGCTGCCATAAATATTAATGGCATCAATGGAAACAGTTTCATTTTATAAATGCCCGTTCCATCCAAATGTGCAGTATTTCTTCTAAGCTTAAAAATAGTTGCGGCAGATAACACCATACCAAAACAATCGAGAAAAATAGTAAAACTTAAAATCTCATCAAAGGTTTTTGCCCAAAAAACAATGAGCACACAAAGGCTTGCAAATACGCTGAGCGATGTAAAAAGTACATTGGTAGTTATTTGCCTTTTACCAAAAGCTTTGGGCAGCATTCCTTCTTCACTCATGGCTTGCATCACCCTTGGATTTGCCATTAGCAATACATTTACATAAGCAAGTACACTTAAAAAAAGCAATACAGAAAGTATTTTACCGGCAGCATTTCCAAATAGATGTCCGGCCATAATTGCCGCAATATTGGTAGATGTTTTTAACGTATTAAAACCGATTACTTTATAATAAGCATAATTTACAGAAAGGTAAAAAACGATAATAATAAGCAAACCCGCAATAATGCCTCGTGGAATATTTTTAGATGGATTATTTACCTCTTCACCAAAAT
>JANLVW010000415.1:0-9899 GCA_031364205.1 Ferruginibacter sp. | reverse complement strand
AGTTTGTAGAAGTAGAAGGAGCTGCTGATGCAGCAAACGCAGGTGGTTATGCAGTTGAGCAATCGGCCGAATTTATGGCACGCCAAAAAGCAAGAATTGCAGAGAGTGTTGCCAAAAGCGATATCATTATTACAACTGCCGCAATACCGGGTAAAACTGCACCGATTTTAATTACAGCAGACATGATTGACGGGATGAAAAGCGGTTCTATTATTATTGATCTTGCAGCATCTACGGGTGGAAATACTGCCTATACCAAAAATGATGAAACAGTTGTGGTGAATGGGGTTTCCATTGTTGGAAACTCTGCACTTCCTGCTGCTATGCCAAGCGACGCAAGTAAGTTATACGGAAAAAATATTTTAAATTTTTTGCAGCTTATCATAAACAAAGAGGGAGCAATAAATTTAAATTTTGAAGACGATTTGGTAAAAGGTACCTGTGTGGCTCATGGCGGAGTAGTTACTAACGAAAGAGTGTTGTCTTTGTTATCTGTGTAAATAAACAAAAATGTAATTTAAAATATTTCTATTAAATTCTTTAAATATCATGCAACAAATTTTTTCTTTTTTCGATGAAAATCAACAAATAATCTATATGGTTATTCTGATGATTTTTTTAGGTATAGAAGTTATTGGTCGTGTACCGAGTGTACTTCACACACCTTTAATGAGCGGAGCAAATGCAATACACGGTGTAGTAGTTATTGGAGCACTAATAGTAATGGGCGAAGCAGCAGATGATAATTATCTAGCACTTATACTTGGGTTTTTAGCCGTCGTTTTGGGAACATTAAATGTGGTGGGTGGTTTTGTTGTAACAGATCGGATGCTGGAAATGTTTAAGAAAAAAAAGCAATAATGTATTCGCCGTTGGCAAAAGTTATAAGGTTACATCAACCAATAAATAAGAAGATAAAGACCTGAGTTTAAGGCATTATCATTTATCCATAAAAAATTATCAAATAAAAAATGTTTTCATCTGTACTCAACATCATTTACTTAATAGCCTCGGTGACCTTCATCATAGGGTTAAAAATGTTATCCCGTCCGGAATCTGCCCGCAAAGGGAATCTTATAGCTGCAGCAGGAATGAGCTTTGCTATTTTTGGAACTGTATTTTTATATCAAGCATCCAATGGGCAACACTTGGGAAATTTGTTGTGGATGTTTGCCGCATTAATAATCGGTGCAGTTTTGGGCGCTGTAAGTTCCCGCAAAGTAAAAATGACACAGATGCCGGAAATGGTGAGTTTATTTAATGGAATGGGCGGTGCATGTGCCATGCTTATTTCTTTAATTGAATTTAACCATATTGCCGGATCTGAAATTGCGTTGGGGCATTTTATAGCAATCGTTCTTGGATTGGTTATAGGAAGTATTTCTTTTGCGGGCAGCATTATCGCTTATTTAAAGTTGAGTGGTAAGCAAAAAGATATCAGTTTTAAAGGACAACATATTTTTAACCTCGTTTTATTCTTTATTATTTTAGTCGGTGCTGTGCTTACTTACATTGTAGAACCTGCTATGGCACCTACATTTTTTTATGTGACATTCGGCCTGGCAATTTTATATGGAGTATTTTTTGTGCTGCCAATTGGCGGTGCTGATATGCCTGTTGTAATTTCTTTGCTTAACTCTTTAACAGGTGTAGCTGCAGCTTGCGGCGGCTTTCTATACAACAATAAGGCTATGCTTACGGGAGGAATTTTGGTTGGTGCCGCTGGGACTTTACTTACTGTATTAATGTGCAAAGCAATGAACAGAAGTTTACTGAATGTAATTATTGGAAACTGGGGTGGCAGTAATGCAGCCGGAGGTTCTACACAAGAAGGAGGCAGTTATAAAGAAGTATCAACAAGCGATGCAGCTATGCTGATGAGTTATGCAAAAAAAGTAGTAATTGTACCCGGTTATGGTTTGGCTGTAGCGCAGGCTCAACATGTCTGTCATGAGTTGGAAAAAATCCTTACAGATAAAGGGGTAGAGGTTTCTTATGCAATACATCCGGTAGCAGGTCGTATGCCCGGGCACATGAATGTTCTTTTAGCAGAAGCTGATGTGGATTACGAAAAGTTAGAAGAAATGGAAGACGCAAACAATAATTTTAAAACTACAGATGTAGTGCTGATTTTAGGTGCAAACGATGTTGTGAACCCTGCAGCAAAAAATGATCCAGCATCACCAATTTATGGAATGCCTATTTTAGAAGTAGAAGATGCAAAAAACGTGATTGTAAACAAACGGAGTATGAAGCCGGGCTATGCTGGAATTGAAAATGCACTTTTTTATCAGCCAAAAACTTCTATGTTATTTGGAGATGCAAAAAAAGTATTGCAGGATCTGTGTGCAGAAGTAAAAGCAACATAAAATTCATTTGGGTTTTACATAACATTTTGGTTTGTAATTTTATATATGGTTCAGGAAGGTCATTATTTTCTTTTGAGTAATATAAATTTTATTAAAACGCCCCCTTTTTTAAAATTGGTATTAGTTGTTTTTTTATTTTTTTGTTTTGGACTAAATATAAAGGGACAAAATCTTTTTGCCAATGCAGATTTCGAGCAGTTGAATAACTGTACTGAATATCATCAGGATTGCGCATCGGAAGCTTGGTTTTATATCAAGCCCTCGGCCACACCGCTTTTTACACCAAACGTAGTTCCCAAACCCTTTGGTGGAAAAGATCTGCTGATATTGCCAATAGAAAACATTTACGATCCTCAAAAAAAAAGGCAGTTTGTTTATACCATGTTTTGTTGCCAATTGCAAAAAGGAAAGGATTATAAACTTTCTTTTTATGTAAATACTGCCGGTAATACTTTTTTCGGGATGGATTTTTATTTCAGAGAAAATGAATTTACCTCTGTAAATTTTTCTAAGGATTCTGTAAAAGCATCTATTCATATTTCCAAGGACGACATTGTTAATGAATTGAGTGGATGGAATTATGTAGAAAAAATATACAAAGCAACCGGTGAAGAAAAATTTTGTTTAATCGGTAATCTGGCTAAAGAAAAGTTTAATTTTTCGCCTAGCCAGAGAATGAATAAAGGAGGAGATGTTTTTTATTTTATTGATGATGTCGTTTTTAAACCTGTAATATCACAACCCATTTGTGCAGATTATAAAATAAATTTAGAAAAATTATACGCACAAAATTTTAGACATACAGAACTTGTACTTATAGATAATAATAATGAAATAGTGACAGATACAATAACAGTTCCGGGTGTTTTTTTTGAGACGGATGAATCGATAGTAAAACCTGTTTTTAAAAAATTATTAGACAGCCTGATTTTAAATTTATATACAAAAAATGTGGTTAAAATAACTGTAGAGGGCCATACCGACAGTAAAGGATCGCAGCAACGAAATACAATATTATCAACCCAAAGGGCAGAAGCTGTTCGTAACTATTTTTTGAAGTCATTACCTGATCTTCATGAAATTATTTTTGCTTATGGAAGAGCATCAGCATTTCCTGTTGCAGATAATGCCACCGAAAAAGGCAGAGCACAAAACAGAAGAGTAAAAATAATTTTGGCTTACAAAAACAAAAGCGAGTATTATTTTTTTTAATACTGTTATTTTACAAGGTGAAAGTTAACTTCCTGATTTACTTCATAATTTCTTAAAGAAGATTGACGGGTTTAATGAAACAGATTTTATTGAAGTGCACGGATCAGGCGAGCAAATGTTCCCCGTATGAATTAATATAGCCAAAAAGTTTAACCCTGCTGTTCATTTTAAGCCTGAAAATGTAAGATGGATTACAAATCAGTATTATTTAAATAAACTACATTTTTACTGCTGATTCACTTTTTCATAGAGGTAAATATTATGTGCAGACGCTAGGTGTATGTTTTTGAAAGAAATGCTAAAGGAAATTCAAAAATTACAAAACCTATGCCGGCATTGAATTTTTGTGCTTCATCGGGTGAAAAATTTACATTAATACAATCCATTATATTTTGAAAAGTTTTGCTTGTAAATAACGAAGTAATTAAAACAAGGGGCAAGTTTTCTTGCAGAAAATATTACAGTTTGCCATAAAGATAAAAATTGAAGGTAATCAAATTAGTATTCTTATTATAAAAGAAGAGTTTCTGCAAATGATTTTGCATTTTGCTATATAGTATAAATTCAAATTAAACTTATCGATGTTTCTTTAATGCAGACGCAGGACTATCTTCGGAGAAAGAAAATTGAAATTAAAACTGACATTTAAGGTTGGGCTTTGCTTAATAACAATGGAAAATACATTGGATTTGTAAAAGTTTTGCCGGGAAAATTCGACAATCATTATCCTTAAGAATTTCGAATTCTTAACAAGTAATAAAGTGATTTTGTGCAACGAATTTTGCATCTTTGTAGTGTTACTAAAAAACTAATCTTCTCGAATTATTAATATTTTATAAGTTATGAAAAAATTCATTTTAATATTATTATCTATTCCCCTTTTTGTGAGAGCTCAGCAAAATTCTATAATGATAGAAGGTACCGGTGCTAATATTTATGTGAATCATACAGCTGCTCCTAAAGAAAACTTTTACAGTATTGGCAGGCTTTACAATATAAGTCCGAAGGAACTTGCCCCCTTTAATAAGCTTTCATTGGAAAATGGCTTAAGTATTGGGCAGATAATAAAAGTGCCTTTAAAGTCTGTGAATTTTACTCAAACCAATAATATTGCTGTAGATGAAATTGCAGTCCCTGTATTACATAAGATGGATATCAATGAAACGCTTTTTCAGGTAAGTAATCAATATGGTAAGGTTTCGGTTGCGTCGTTAAAAAAATGGAATAATTTAAACTCAGACGATATTACTAAAGGGCAAAATTTAATTGTAGGATATTTAAAGGTTAAAAAAGATCTTTCTGCATTTGCTAAGGAAGGAACGAAAATACCAAATGCTGATGTTGCACAGGTTCCAGCAAAGGAAAAGATTGCTGATAAACAAATAATTGTAAAACTTATACAACCTATTACTAAGCCGGCAGAAAAAGACATGATGGTTGTGGTGGAAAAGAAGGATAATGTTTTTGATAAAACTACGATCAAAGATGTAGTCCCTGAAAAATCAACTTTAAGTTTAAATAATAAAGAAGGTTTTTTTAAAACCGGGTTTAATAACACTGGCAAAAGCGAAAGTGGTACAGCAGGTATTTTTAAAAGTACCAGTGGTTGGGAAGATGGTAAATATTATTGCCTGCACAATACTGCTGAACAAAACAGTATTGTAAAAATTACAAACCCTGCAAATGGAAAATTTGTATATGCAAAAGTGCTTGATGTTATTCCTGATTTAAAACTAAATAACGAATTAAATGTAAGGATAAGCAGTGCTGCTGCCGAAGCTTTGGGAACGGATAACAGCACAAACTTTAATTGTAAGATAAATTATTGATCAGGTCTTTAGGTTAATGTTTTAGAAATCTATATCCTCTTAAAAATTCCTTTATTTCCATTTTTTTCTTTCCTTCCAATTGTAATGTTTTAACATTGATGTAACCATTTGTGCCAGCAAATTGAAGGAAGTTTTTTTCATCTGTCTTAATTGTACCTGGCGTAATCTCAGGTTTATCTAATAACTTTTCTACCGCAAATATTTTCAGAATTTTATTATGAAGTTTTGTGTATGCAGCAGGATAGGGCGATAAACCAAGGATGAGAGAATAAATTTCTTGTACATTTTTATTCCAGTCAATATTCCCTGTTTCAGTTAATAATTTTGGTGCATGTTTAATTTCGCCTACAATATTTTGTTGTGGAATTTCCTTTAATTGACCATCGGCTAGCAACCTAATTGTTTGCACCAATAATGCTGCACCCACTTCTTTTAATTTATCATGCACAGTTCCGGCATTGTCATTCTCTTCAATGGCTATTTTTTCTGACAGCAAAATGTTACCGGTATCAATTTCCTGCTGAAGTTTAAAAGTAGTTACACCAGTAAATTTTTCTCCGTTTATTACCGCCCAGTTTATTGGCGCTGCACCTCTATATTGTGGCAGTAAAGAACCATGCACATTTATGGTGCCGAGTGGTGGCATATTCCAGACAATTTCAGGCAGCATTCTGAATGCAACAACTGTTTGCACATCTGCTTTTAATTCTTTTAATGATTCAATAAACGCAGGATCTTTTAATTTTTCAGGTTGAAGGATATGTAAGTTATTTTGAACTGCGTATTTTTTAACTGCACTTTGTTTAAGCTGTAAACCTCTGCCGGCCTGCTTATCAGGAGCAGTTATAACTCCCACAATATTGCAACCTGCATTTACCAATGCATCTAAACTTGCTACAGCAAACTCAGGCGTACCCATAAAAACAATTCGTAAATCTTTAAAATTATCAACCATGAATGTAAAGGTAGCTCCGAAACTTTATGTGGGAGAGTTTATAAAATGAGAACCTTTTATTCAAAATCTCTATACAACAAATATTTTTTTCTCATTGCTTTAAATTTAATCAAATCTTTTTCCCAGCTTTTTCTGATTTCTTTTTCAGGCCTTCCTTTTTTTATTTGACTCATTAGGATATCATTTCCTGCAAGTTTATTAAAAAACTTATTTGCAAGAAAAAAACTGTCTTTACCCGGGAACAGTTTATAGGCCTCAATTAAATATTTTAATTGAATACGGTTATTTACTTTTTTTAAAGTTTCATCAACAGTCCCTGATAAGTTCCAGCCGTAACAAAGCTGGTTAAAACATTTGCTACTTTTAGCACCTTCATTAGGCTTTGGTGTAAACGAAAATAAATCTTTTGGCAATGTAGGATGTCCATAAATCTGAAAAGGTTTATCTGTTCCTCTGCCCTCACTTAAAACTGTACCTTCAAAAAAACAGGTGCTTGGGTAGAAATAAATTGATTGCATTTCTCTAAGGTTAGGAGATGGGTTTACAGGCAATTGATATTTGCTGTTATGATCATAATTTTTGCACGCAATTACCCTTACCAAAAAACTATTACCTGTATTTTCAATACTTTTTTTATAGCTATAATTTTTATTTGCCTTATCAGATAATAAGTTTTGTCCCGCTAGCATTAACGCATATTCACCCACGGTCATCCCATACACGATAGGAATAGCCTGCATTCCAACAAAACTTTTAAAAGAAGGTTCTAACACCGGGCCATCAACATAAAACCCATTCGGATTCGGTCTGTCTAGAATTAAAATTGATTTTTTATTTTCCAAGCAGGCTTCTAAAACATATTCCAATGAAGATATAAATGTGTAAAACCGAACGCCTATATCCTGTATATCGAAAATGACTACATCAATATTTTTTAAATCATCTTCTGTCGGTTTTTTATGATTGCCGTATAAACTTATTACAGGTAATCCTGATTTTTTATCAATGCCATCTACAACATGTTCGCCCGCATCTGCAGTGCCTCTAAAGCCATGTTCGGGGCTAAATATTTTTACCACATTTATTCCTCGTTTTACCAATGTATCTACTAAGTGTATGCTTGCAACTGTACTTGTTTGGTTGGCAAAAACAGCCACTTTTTTTGCTTTAAGTAAGGGTAAATAAATTTCCATTCTATCAGCACCTGTAATAATCTTACTTTTTTGCTTTTGTGCTGTGGCATTTATATTAATAACTACTAAAATGGCAATAAATATTAATTGTAGCTTCATCTCATAAAGTTGGGATATATTTTTAAATGACTGCATGTTGTTATTAGTTAAATTGCAATCAAATAAAATAATTATATAAATAATAAAATTATGGCAGAGGTTAAAAGCGGTGATGTTGTAAAAGTGCATTACACAGGTAAGCTAGCAAATGGTGAGCAATTCGATTCGTCTATCGGCAAAGATCCATTAGAATTTACAGTAGGAGCAGGGCAAATGATTGCAGGTTTTGATGCTGCATTACCGGGAATGAAAGTAGGTGATAAAAAAACGATCAATATTGTAGCAAAAGATGGCTACGGCGAAACAGATGAGACTGCTATTATTGAGTTTCCAAAAGAGAATGTGCCTGCAGATATGAAGCTGGAAATTGGTCAACAGCTTACCCTTAGTGATGAACAAGGGCAGCCTTTTCCTGTTGTGGTAAAAGAAGTAAAAGATGATATAGTTATTTTAGATGCCAATCATTTTTTAGCAGGGAAAGAGTTGGTTTTTGATATTGAATTGATAGAAATTAATCAATAATATTTCACCCTCTTTATTACCCCACGAGGTGGAAAAGGATGACCCGAATAGGGTTTCCAATACCTAAATAATTTTTGTGATCTAAAATACCCATATTTTATGATGTGGGTATTTTTGTTTTAATGAATCCTGAAGGTGTTCAACCTTACTTAACCCGGGACGCAGCCCATGGAATAAGTGAGCAGCATATAAATAATAAATTATCAATTAAAGTTGAAAGAAGATTAATGGCTGAATGGCTACCGGATAAAAAGTAGTAGCTGCCGCAAATAAAAACCATTAATATCATAAAGCTAGTCTGCGGCACTACTACCAACAGCCGGAACAAAAGCTGATAAAAGATTATCCGTTGATAGCCCCAAAATAATTTCTTAAAAGATGACAGCAGTAATTAATTTACATTCATAAAAAATAATAAATGATACAGATAAATAAAGAAGCTTTGGTAGAAAGATTTATGCGGTATGTGCAAATTGATACGCAAAGCGATCCTGAAAGCAACAGTTTTCCTACAACTGAAAAACAAAAAGATTTAAGTAAAATATTGGCTGCAGAATTACAAACAATGGGGCTTTTAAATGTAGAGCTGGATGAGTTTGGTTATGTGTATGCGACCATAGCGGGCAACAGCGAAAAACTTAATATTCCTTCAGTTTGTTTTTGCTCACACGTAGATACAGCGCCTGATTGCAGCGGAAAAAACGTAAAACCAATTTTGCATAAAAATTATGATGGCACCGATATCACATTGCCTGATGATGCTTCACAAATTTTAAGCGTTGTAAAATCGCCTTATTTAAAAACACAAATTGGCGGCGATATTATTACAGCAAGTGGCAATACTTTATTGGGTGGTGATGACAAAGCCGGTGTATCAATTATTATGCAGGCTGCACAATATTTAATGGATAATCCAATCATAAAACATGGCGATATAAAAATCATTTTTACGCCGGATGAAGAGGTTGGAAAAGGTGTTGCAAAAATAGATATGCAAAAAGTGGATGCACAATTTGGTTACACTTTAGATGGCGGAGAAGCGGGGAGTTTGGAAGATGAATCCTTTAGTGCAGATGGTGCTACCATTACAATTAATGGCGTAATTGCTCACCCGGGTTATGCAAAAAATAAATTAAAAAATGCTATAAAAATTGCCGGAGAAATTTTAGATGCATTGCCTAAAAATGAATGGAATCCTGAGAGTACAGAAAAGCGGGAGGGCTTTGTGCACCCGGTTTCGTTGAATGGTATTGCAGAAAAAACGACCATCGGTTTTATTGTAAGAGATTACACAAGAGAAGGTTTGCTCAGCCACCACAACAGGCTAAAAAAAATTGCAGAAGTTGTGGTTGCAAAATATGGGGGTGTAACAATGGAGTATATGCAAACCGAGCAGTACAGAAATATGAAAGAAATTTTAAACCAGCATCCAGAGGTCGTGGCAAATGCCGCTGAAGCCATTAAACGCAGTGGGCTAACGGTTATACAGGAAAATATTCGTGGTGGAACAGATGGTAGCCGCTTAAGTTACATGGGTTTGCCCTGCCCCAATATTTTTACAGGTATGCAAAACATACACGGCAAACAGGAGTGGATTGGCGTAAATGATATGATGAAAGCTGCGGAAACAATCGTGCATTTGTGCATGGTGTGGGAGGAGAGGAGTTAATAAGGAATAAGGAATTTGGAATTTGGGATTATGAGTTTGTTTGGGCTGTGG
>JANLVW010000350.1:0-3523 GCA_031364205.1 Ferruginibacter sp. | reverse complement strand
CCATCCCGCAAAGATAACGGTTTGCATATTTCAATAATTTGTAAGCCGGTATAAAATGCCTAATGTTTAATCAACATATTAATTTTTACTTTTAAGTAAATATCAGGGGCTGATAAAATGATACGTTAAACAGTAAATAATATCGCAACGCAGCTGTATTCAAAATAAGCAGATGTTGTACCTTTAGCAAATAAAACTAATTACAAAATGGCATTATTTCAATCGAGCAATCCAGCTCTGTCAGAAAAGAAATTTACAAGCACTGTTATTCCCGATGTCTTAAACATGGAAAATGCAATGACGGTAAGAGGCGCTTTGCAGAAATTTGGGTTTCTTTTAATTATGGTATTGGCGAGTTCCTTTTATTCGTGGAAGCAGTTTGCAGAAGGTGGCTCAGTAAGTGGAATGATTTGGACAGGAGCACTTGGCGGTTTAGCCGTAGCAATTACTATTACATTTAAAAAAGAATGGTCTCCGTTTCTTGCTCCAATTTATGCCTTGCTGGAAGGTTTGTTTTTGGGTGCAATATCTGCCATGTACAACAACGCCTTTGCAGAAAGAGCACCCAACCTGGTTATAAATGCAGTCGGCCTTACAATGGGCGTAGCAGTTGCCATGTATTTACTTTACAGTTTTAGAATTATAAAAGCAACTGAAAAATTTAAATCAGTAATTATTACTGCCACCGTTGGTATTGGTATATTTTATTTGGTCGTAATGGTATTACGCATGTTCGGATTTGAAAATATGCCTTTTTTACATGAAGGAAGTACATTCGGAATTATCTTTTCTTTGGTAGTAACAGCTGTGGCTGCATTAAATCTTATTCTCGATTTTGATATGATAGAACGTGGCAGCGAAATGGGTGCTCCAAAATACATGGAATGGTATGGCGCATTTGGCTTAATGGTTACAATAGTGTGGCTGTATCTGGAGATACTAAGACTGCTTTCTAAAATAAGTAAAAGATAAAATAGTTATTACTTAATATCCCCCGTCTTTTAAAAGTCGGGGCATTTTTATTTCTTTTTAAGAATCTAATTTTTTCTGTACAAAATGTATCCGGAAGTTGCCGGCAGTAAAATTTCTTTGCTAAACTGCATTAAACCTTTTTCATTAATAGTATTTCCGTCAGCCACCAATGTCCAATTTCCAGCCGGCAATGTCAAGTTTTTACTTTTAGCTTCGCCATTTAACAATACAATAATATCTTTCCAGCTATCATAGTTTGCGTGATTGTTTAGTTGGTAAATTACAAGAAGCGGATCTTCGGTTTCAATAAATTTTAGATGCTGCTCAATCATTTTTGTTGATGTCATTCTAAATGCAGAATGATTCTTTCGCAAAGCAATTAATCCTTTGTAATAATTAAAAACATTGTTGTATTTTAATTTTCTGCTCCAATCAATCTCATTAATGGAGTCAGGTAAATTATATGAGTTGGCAATGCTTTTTTTTGTACGTAACATTTCTGCGCCCGAATGTATAAATGGTACTCCCTGCGATGTGAGCACAATAGTTTGACTGAGCTTATCCATTTTTATAATATCTGATTCTGTTGCGTTTGGGTTGCCTAATTTTAAGCGGTCAAACAAAGTATTATCATCATGGCACGAAACATAACTGATGGTTTGCGAAGGCCCTGCAGCCCATGGTTCTTTTGAATAATTTACAAAGCTGTAATTTATTTGTGGGTGTTTGGTAGCTGCTACAATCCCAAATTTTATACTTTCCTTTAAACCTACTGCACCACTTACAAATCCTTTCTCATTTATATTATTGTATGGCCCATGTAAGCCATCTCTTAAGTCATCACTAAATGCTGCAATTTTGTGCAGTTTATTTACATTCTTTTTTACCGCACGCAATGCTTCCGGTAAAGGACTTGCACCTGCCGTCCAACCCTCACCATAAATAAAAATGCGCTTATCAATTTTATGTAAAGCGTCACTCAAATTATTCATCGTTTCAATATCATGTACACCCATCAGGTCAAACCTAAAACCATCTATATGGTATTCCTTTACCCAATGCGTTACCGATTCAATCATAAACTTTCGCATCATCGCTTTTTCAGAGGCTGTTTCATTTCCGCAACCTGTACCATCTGAATAGGAACCATCTGCTTTTTTACGATAAAAATAATCCGGTACAAACTGGTTAAAAGGCGTTTCTCTGTTTGATGTGTGGTTGTAAACGACATCCATTATTACCCCAATACCATTGGCGTGAAGGGCTTGCACCATTTTCTTAAATTCTTTTATGCGAACTTTTCCATCATAGGCATCGGTCGCATAACTTCCTTCGGGCACATTATAATTTAGCGGATCGTAACCCCAGTTGTATTTTAAATCAGGTACCGTTTCATCAACAGAATTAAAATCGAAAGAAGGCAATAAATGCAAATGTGTTATACCAAGTTCTTTTAAATGATCAAGCCCTGTAGCAAGCCCATCAATACTTTTTGTGTCGGTTTCTGTAAGCCCTAAAAATTTTCCTTTGTTTTTTATGCCCGAATTTTTGCTGATGGAAAAATCTCTTACATGCGACTCATACAAAACAATATCTGTAAAGTTTTTTAGTGCAGGTCTTTTATCATTTTGCCAGTTAGTTGGGTTTGTTTCTGCCATGTTTACTACCATTCCCCGCTGCCCATTTACACCTACTGCTTTTGCATAAATATCAGGCGTCTCCTGTAATAATTTACCATCAGCCTCTACCTGAAATGTGTAATAAATATTTTTTATATTTTTCTTGATGTTGGCTTTCCAAACCCCCTGTGAAGCCTTTTGCATATCAATTTCAAATAGAGCGCTGCCGCCGGTACCTTCGCTATAAAGCCTCAGTGTAACTTTAGTAGCAGTTGGTGCCCATATTTTAAATAGTGTTGTTGTGGGACTGTAAAAAACACCTAAATCTTTTCCGGTATAAATTGGATAATCTTCTTTGATTATCTGCGAAAAAGAGACAAATGGAAAAAAAGTAAACATCATTATTTTTATCATTTCTATAATTTTTTATACCTTTTTTAAATGTGAGATATTTACTTTAAGCTTGCCCAAAATGATTGCACCGATTTCTAAAAAAAATCAAACACTTTATTTTCTATAATCTTCTCCACTAGAAAATGTTCTGTCTGTTTTGTTTAATAAGATTCCATTTAATAATTCTATGCATTTATTTAATCATCATTAGCACACCCATGGTTTCTATGCCGTCAAATAAATTACCAATGCGAATATTTTCATTTTCTGCATGTTGGTTATTGTCATGATTGGCTATTGGTACAGTAACAGTTATTGCATGCAGGTATTTTTCAAATAAATAAAGAGGGAGGCTGCCACCCATTGTGGGCTGCAATACTATTTGATCAGGAGTAGTACTTTTAACTGCTGCAATAACTTTTTGTATAATTGGCAGATCCATAGATGTACGTTGGGCATTCATACCGTCTTGTCCGGGTAATACTTTTATAATTTTTGCATATTTATTTCTCTCTTCATCAGTAGGTTCTTGTTCTGTT
>JANLVW010000321.1:0-3099 GCA_031364205.1 Ferruginibacter sp. | reverse complement strand
CCTCCGTAAACCAACGTTTCATTAATCTCCCGTTCACCAACAATTGCTTTTAAAACGTACAACGGGCTTGTACCAATATCTCCGTAAATAATGCCTAATGCAATAAGTAAAGTGGCAGCAGTAATTTTCGAAGATGGTTTTGTAAGTAACTGCATGTTTATGTAAAAATTGTCTTTAAAGGCAGATCTAAGCTTTAAAGTAATTAGCCTTAAAACTGTAAAATTGTAAATGAATTGCAAATGTATAAGGAAAAGCGTTATATAAAGAAGAAACTAATATCTACTTTGGAAAGCTTACAATAGTTATTTTTAAACACAAATTGAATAAAAATGGACCTTGCCACACAAGATATTTCTTTAGAAAATGAAACTGTACTGTTGCGGCGTCTTAAAGCAGATGATTATCAATACTTGGAAAAATTTGTTCTTTTTGAACCCGAAATATGGGAATTTTCTTTAGTTTCGTTAACAGACATGAAAGAGTTAAAACAATATATTGATACTGCCTTAAAACTTTATGCCCAAGGAACCGAATATCCATTTATTGTTTTTGATAAACAATCAGAGCAATATGCCGGCTGTACCCGCTTCTATGATATACAGACAACAAACAAAACGCTTCAACTTGGGTATACCTGGTATGGAAAAGATTTTCAGGGAACCGGGTTAAATAAAAACTGCAAATTATTACTGCTTCAATTTGCCTTTGAAGAACTCCAAATGGAAAGAGTTGAATTTAAAGTCGATAACCGAAATAAAAAAAGCATAGCTGCATTAAAAAGTATTGGATGCACGCAAGAAGGAATTTTAAGAAGCCATTTACTTTTATCTAACGGCGAAAGAAGAGACAGTATTGTATTAAGCATTTTAAAAAAAGAATGGAGCAACGGGGTAAAAGAAAATCTTATTAAAAAGATCAGGCTTTATAACAAGTAACCGGTATAATTTCTATCAAGAATTTACAGCACATTCATTTTGGGTCTGTGTTTTTTACAGCAATATTCAACATTTGACCGGCCTTAGTCGCTGTACCGTATGCCGCAAAAGAGCGGCACATATCGCTCCCGCCGCCGCAGCCCTTGGTCAGTTAGTTAACGATTGACAGGTGAGCTTTTCGAAGCCGCATGAACAAATTAGCCTTTCCCTTACTTCTTCACTCTAGTGCATTCAAAGTAAAGCGTTTAATATAAGATTGTAAATTACTAGAAAGATTTTTCCATATCAGACTGAAACCCCTACAAAAAAACTTTACATATTTACCGTAGTAATAATAGCAAGTTTTTTATTTTTTTGTTTTGAGGTGGTATTTGTACCGAAGAACACTTGCAGCAACTAAAATAATAAGGCATAGTTCTGATAATAATTTTTCTGCATCTAATAACATAAGTGATCGGTCTTTAAGTTCTGGATCCATCACAATACCGTGAACAATAAATAAAAGGAGCGTACCATAAGAAATTAGATGAATGTTTTTCCAAATTCTTAAACTCATTTTTTTCTTTACTAATTTTTGGGTTGTAATTACAACGGTAATAATCGCAAACAAGGAAAGTGTTCCAAATGCAACAAATAATTTTTGATGTGGTGCATTTATTGGGAAAATAATATCAATGAATTTAAATTTAGTTTCCGGTGCCAATAGTAAAAGCGTGGGATGCAAAAGCACCAACAACAAAACAATATAAGCTGTCCAATTATGTAAATTATAAATATTGATTTGCTTAATACGGGTCGGCAACTTTATCCAATAAATATGTTTTTTGTAAGCAGTACTGAGCATCATGCCCAACAGAATATTTAAAGTTAAAAGCCCTGTTGCAACTAATCCAATGTAAGCAGATAGTTGGAGGAATGGAAAGTCTTCCATGAATAAACTTGATAATTAAATTAAATAAATACACGAATACCATAACGACATTTTTAGCCATTGAAATACTCAATCTAAATTACTTACTTTTTGTTTGGCAGATCATCTTTGTTTGTATTTTACTAAGGAGATATTAATGGATGTAAAAAAATTCATGCGGGTTTGTATGGATAGTAATCACAGTTTTTAAAATTATTAAGAAAAGTTTTTTGCATTGCGCTACAAAAAATCAACCTACTAAACATTAACTTTCATTTTTGCAGCAACAAATAACTTATGAAAAATTGCTTAGCCTTTAATGCTTGCTTATTGAATAAGTCGAACTTAACGGAGGCGAGAAAGTTTACCTAACTTAGGAAGTAAAACATTAACTACTTAAAGAGATTAATTAAAGGCAACCAGATTCGAATGAAAGAAATTAGATCAAAATTAAATATCCTTTTAAAATTAAATTATGAATTTAAACCCTGCACATTGGCATTTATTAGTTAATCACCTACCCATAATTGGAAGTATAATTGGCCTGTTTATTTTAGGTTATGGTATTATAAGCAAAACGGAAGTTGTAATAAAAATGTCTTATTGGTTATTTATTGTGCTGGCTGTATTTGCAGTTATAGCAAAGCAAACCGGCGAGCAGGCTGAAGGCTTTATAATGAGTGCAAAGCTTGCTGATGAAACGCTGATTGAACCTCATGCACAAGCAGCTGATTATGCACAGTGGGCTATGATTATTTTAGGACTCATTGCACTTGCAGCACTGTTTATAAACCGTTTAAAAATGCTTAAAGTAATGCCTATAATTGTACTTATTACAGCTTTAGTGGGTGCCGGGTTAATGGGTTGGACAGGTTTTTTAGGCGGAGAAATTATGCACAAAGAAATAAGGATTAATAAATAAAATAAAGGCAATTAGAAATAAATTTTTCAGACATATTTTTTAAAACTTTTTTTGCATATATATTATTTTTAAATATTAAATAATCTGTTACTTTTTCTTTAGAGTTTTGGTGATCAATCCTTTATTTTTATAAAGATATTTTACAACAATTCAATGCGAGTTATCTAATTTCTCATTTTTTATTATATCTCCAATTAATACTTTTACCACACCTCTTTTGAATAAAAAGACAACATCTAACAGTAAATTTAATGGTTATTTAGGGAAAATTAATTTTACTGTTAGATGTTGTCTTTTTATTCAAAAGAGGTGTGGTAAAAGTATTAATTGGA
>JANLVW010000301.1:0-3251 GCA_031364205.1 Ferruginibacter sp. | reverse complement strand
AAATATTAATTTCTGATTCATTTAAAAAAACAGTAACGCCGTTTTTATTCATCCAATTCATATTATCAAAATAACAGGGGGTACCACCGCCACACGCAATGATGCAGGTCTCAAACCTGTCTGTATTTCGCAAAACGGCTGCCTCTCTTTCCCTAAAATAGTCTTCACCAAAGGTTACAAAAATATTTTCAACAGTAATTCTTTCTTCATCCTCAATTAATTTATCAAGATCATAAAAAGGAGTTGAATAAACTTCTCCCCACATTTTTCCTAAAAAACTTTTGCCTGCACCCATAAAACCTACTAAAAAAATTCTCATTTTGTAAAGTTAAGCAACTATGAATTTGCAAATATTTGCAGCGTACTGTTATTGTAGATTTAAATAAAGTAAGTTTGGTATTTTTGCAGCGTGGAAATATTTAATACAGACAGCCGAATTATTGTTACGTGCAGCAATCGCCTTTCAACATACCTGGAACAGGAAATAAAAAATCTTGGATACACACCGGTAAGAATTTTTAAAACCGGTGTTGAGCTCTACGGGAACTTACAGGATTGTATAAAACTGAATTTAAACCTCCGCTGCGCAAGCCAGGTGTTGTTTTCAATTAAAGAATTTAGGGCTGTAAATGCCGATGATGTTTACAATGTTTTAGTAAATGTGGCCTGGGAAGATATTTTACCGGCAGATGGATATTTTTCCATCAGCAGCAATGTAAGCAATGAAACAATAACCAATAATTTGTTTGCCAACGTAAAAGTAAAAGATGCCATTGCAGACAGATGCAGAGATAAAACCGGCAGCAGACCTGACTCCGGAGCTGTATTAAACTGCGCTGTAATTCATTTATACTGGAAGGAAGAAGATGCTGAAATATTTTTAGATACATCCGGCGAAACACTTTCTAAACACGGTTACAGAAAGATACCAGGAAAAGCACCGATGCTTGAATCGCTTGCTGCTGCCGTTGTGTATGCAAGTGTTTGGAAAGGCGAAACACCGTTTATTAATCCAATGTGTGGCTCTGGCACAATTGCTATTGAAGCAGCATTAATTGCCACTAAAAGAGTTCCAGGATTGTACAGAAACAACTACTCTTTTATGCATGTAAAAGGTTACGATTACAGCATGTATAAAAAGGAACTCCACGTAATAGAAGCTCAGGTTACCGAAAGACCCGATTTAAAAATTACAGCATCCGACATCAGTGGAGATGCTATTAATATTTCTAAAATAAATGCTGGCATGGCGGGTGTGGAAGATATGATTACGTATGAAGTTTGCGATTTCCAGGAAACTGTATTGCCAGCACAAGAAGGGAGTGTAATTATGTTTAATCCTGAGTATGGAGACAGATTAGGAGAAGAAAAAGAACTGGAAGAAACCTATGCATTGCTGGGAGATTTTATGAAGAAAAAATGCAAAGGTTATACCGGCTATATTTTTACAGGAAACTTAGAACTCGCAAAAAAAATAGGCCTAAAACCTAAAAGACGAATTGAATTTTATACAAGTAAAATTGATTGCAGGTTATTTGAATATGAATTGTATGAAGGTACAAGAGATGTTAGGAAAATAGATATTTAATGCTACTCTTTAGCCAGCCATAAAATTACCAACCCATATAAACAATTCCTAAACCACAAATCAACAATGTTAAACCTCCTAAAGCATGCATATACTTTTCTAATTTTTCTGTTTTTAAAAAAGATAAACTGTAATAACCAAAAGTAACCATAACTATCATTGTCAGTAATGTAAATAATGTATATAAAAAAATTAATAAAAGCATCCCATCAAAAGAATGTTTTGCAGCAGGAAAGAACAACAAAGGAATCATTGGTTCACATGGGCCTAATAAAAAAATTATAAACATTACCCAAGGTGTTACTTTATGCCTTTCGCTTTGCTGCATGGCTCTTCCATGTTTGTGCTCATATACATATACTTCTCCGTCAACTCCAGTATCAAAATGTTTGTGTTTTTTATTTTTATAAGCACGCCACAAACCCCAAACACAATAGATTAATCCAAATGTAAGCAGCGCCCAACCTGCAACACCACCCCTAACATTTTCTAACATTGAAATTTTTGGAAGATTCCATCCTATTGCTGCACCACCTAAACCAAGCAAAACGGAACTCCATACATGCCCGCAGCCACACGTAATTGTCCACAATATTGTTTTTGTTAAACTCCATCTACCAGATTTAGACAATGCAATAAACGGCAAATAATGATCGGGTCCTGTGATGGTATGCAGACAAGCAATAGTAATTGCAGCAGTTATTAAAATCTGTAAATCAGTTTGCATAATATTACTTATTTGAAGCGGCAATAATGCCTGCAATTCTTTTTAAGCAATTATATAATTGTTCTGCCCTTAAACCAAGTATTCTGATACTCAAAAGATTTATGGATGGAGAAGTTATACCAAAATCAATTTCAGTTTCAGTTAACAAATTATCATATAATTTATCGGAAAGTGATTTGATATGCATAATTTCATCATAATAAATAAAACTCGCCTGGTGCGTATAGCCTTCCATTTTCCCCATTAAATTTGGATTGATAAATGAAGGTTGCATTAATAAATTTTCCTTTAAAATAAGTTTATTTTTCAAAAATATTTCTGTCGTACTGTGGTATTTTGAAAACTTAAAAATTTCTTTATTTAACTTTCTGCCACAGGTTAATATTTCACCCCAAATAAGTTTGCAATTATTATCTAAGTAAATTTTACTATTTGTTATAAAAATTGAATTTTGATGTGGCACTGAAGGATGCGGTAAATAAGTGAATGACGCAGCATTTTGCAGACAAACCTGCATAATCTGTGTTGCCCCTTTTTGCATATTAAATAATCGCTGATAAGATTGTGTATGAAGTTGGAAACTACAGTTTTCACCAACATCAATTCTGATTTCCACTTCATCTTCATCTAAAATACCTGGCGAAGAACTCATCAGCATCAAATGTAAATCCTTGCCACGCTTATCTTCTGTAATGTTCATTATTTTTAGCGGTGCTGTAAAATAACAATTTTGAATTGTTGATATATTATTTCGAAATAAAGTTTGTATATGTAACGTTGCTTTCAATAACTGTTTTAATTTTTTATGATATTTTATCTGCACAATTTTGGTTCTTCTGTATCTTCCAGCAGCGCATATTTTTTAATCCAACCAATAACATCATATAACCCATGTAAACTCATTAAGTTTGTAAATACAAATGGTTTTCCATTGCG
>JANLVW010000287.1:0-4439 GCA_031364205.1 Ferruginibacter sp. | reverse complement strand
CACCTCTTCCCATACCGAACAGAGAAGTTAAGCCCCTCATGGCCGATGGTACTGCACAAAAATGTGGGAGAGTAGGTAGTTGCCATATTTATTTATTAAAACCCTTACAATAAAATGTAAGGGTTTTTTTATGGGCAATATGTAATGATCGAACATAAAGTTTTAAATTCTTTAAATTGAAAATTATATTGAATTTTTATTTTCAAAAGCTTTTGT
Source organism: Ferruginibacter sp. (assembly GCA_031364205.1). Classification (GTDB taxonomy): domain Bacteria; phylum Bacteroidota; class Bacteroidia; order Chitinophagales; family Chitinophagaceae; genus Ferruginibacter. The sequence goes on along the minus strand of JANLVW010000287.1, from coordinate 4,223 downwards.
TTATTCTTTAAATTTCGAATCTTAATGAAACTAGACCTTTATCAAATAGACGCTTTTACAAATAAAATGTTTGGGGGAAATCCTGCTTGTGTAGTTCCTTTAACAGCATGGCTGAATGACGATATTTTATTAAAAATTGCCAAGGAAAATGCAGTTGCTGAAACAGCTTTTTTTATCAATAAAGGAAATAAAATTCATGTTCGTTGGTTTACCCAGGAGATAGAAATGGATTTATGTGGGCATGCCACCCTTGCTACAGCACATTGTTTAAAAACAATTCTCAATTATGTAAGTAACAAAATAGTTTTCGAAACACTAAGTGGTGATCTAACCGTTATTGTTGATAAGGATTTTTATAATTTAGATTTTCCTTCCAGAATGCCTGAGCCCGCACTTCTTCCCATAAATATCACACAGTCTTTAAATATTCAACCGAATGAAGTTTTAAAATCTAGAGACTTCGTATTGGTTTATGATAATGAGACTGAGATTAAAGACATTAAAATTGACAGGAATTTTTTTGATGAAATAAACCTCGGAACAGGCGGAGTAATTGTTACATCAAAAGGAGATAATTGTGATTTTGTATCTAGATTTTTTACTGCACAATCCGCAATTTTAGAGGATCCTGTTACTGGTTCTGCACATTGCTCACTAATTCCTTATTGGTCAAAAAAACTTAATAAGAAAGAATTATTTGCTATGCAGGTTTCAGAAAGAGTGGGAGAATTATATTGTACTGACAAAACCGACAGAGTCAGTATAAGGGGACAGGCGAAAACGTACTCAATTGGTAGTTTGTGGACTGAATAAAATTACTTATTAAACTAATTAATCACCATTATTTATTAATGACTACCAGGCTCTACTCGTTTTTCCATTCAATATTTTCATAAAGTAAAGACGTTTATTTTCAAAGTAATCAGGGATTTTTGTTTTTTTATTTACATAAACCGACTTAAAATTATAATCGTTAAATACTTTGTAAGCATATTCATTTAAGTGACTCATAAAATCATCCGGGTATCTGGTAACTAATCTTGCAAAAATATACACTGATTCAAAGCCCTTGTATGCCATATCTGATGGAACACCTTTAAATTTCTTTGCATATACCTGAACAATTTCTTTAGTGAATGCATTTGCCTTATTGTTAATAAATGCGGTTGTGTAATACACCGGTAAATCTTTTAACGTCGATTTTTTTAAAAATGAAAACGCATCCCAGTTAGGCATTCCAATAATTTCTATGGGATAACTATTTTTAAGTTGGTATACTGCATTAACTAAACCAGTAGTAAAAGTTTCATTTAGACTGCCACCAATAATAATTGTTTTTCGATTACTATCTAGGTTGTTAACAAGTTTACTAAAATCATCTTCAAAATTTAATGTCTGAATGTTTAGTAAAGGTTTTCCGTCGGTACCATTTATTAGTTTAAAGTAGTCAGTTATTTTATCTTCCTGAGAGCCTTTTTTTCTACAAAGAAAAATCTTATCTGTGCCATGATTTTGCAATAAATAACTGTAAATAGTTTCGCAGTGAGCCCGTAAAGTAGGATTTACAATTACCAGAAAAGGATTTTCAACAATTCCACCATCATTTGGATAAGTAGCAGAAATAAAAGGTATGTTTTTTTGTTTGGCAAATTTTGCTAGATCTATAAAATCGATGTCTTTTACTGAACCAATAATTAAATCTAAACTATCCAGTTTGTGATTTGTGATTAGTGAGGGAATGTTGTTTACACTTGCCTTTGAATCAAACACGGTAGCTATTATGTTTCCATTGGGCAAAGGCAAACTATCTAAAGCAATTTCAGCACCCTGTACAAAATCCAACCCTTGTTGTGTAAATTTTGGAAATTTTTTACCGTAATTATATTCGGTATTTGAAAATACAGAATCTAAATAAAGTGCTGAAAAGATACCAACCCGATATGTTTTTAAAGGAGTCTGTTGGCCAAAGCCGGAAGAAAGCATTAATAACAAAAATCCTATCGTAATTGGTATACTTTTTTTCATGGTCATATTTTGAATCTTACCTAACTAATTAAATCTCTTATTTTCTATTCCCACTCAATAGTTGCCGGTGGTTTACTGCTTATATCGTATACAACCCTGTTTATACCTTTAACATTGTTTATAATTTCATTGCTTACCTCTGCTAAAAAATTGTAAGGTAAATGTGCCCAATCTGCTGTCATGCCATCTACAGAAGTTACTGCTCTTAATGCAATTGTAAATTCATATGTTCTTTCATCTCCCATAACTCCAACGGTTTTTACCGGCAGTAAAATGGTACCCGCTTGCCATACTTTATCATACAGCCCATGTTTTTTTAGCAATGCTGTGTAAATTGAATCTGCCTCTTGCAATAACTGTACCTTTTCTTTTGTTACATCTCCTAAAATCCTTATAGCAAGGCCTGGACCCGGGAAAGGATGCCTTCCCAGCATACGGGCGGGAATGCCCATTTCAGCACCAATTTTTCTTACTTCATCTTTAAATAAAGCCCGTAACGGTTCCACAATTTTAAGATTCATTTTTGCAGGTAACCCTCCGACATTGTGGTGCGATTTAATTGTTACTGCGGGACCATGAACAGCTGCAGACTCAATTACATCAGGATAAATAGTGCCCTGACCTAAATAACTGATGCCTGTTATTTTTTTTGCTTCATCATCAAACACGTCAATAAAACTGCTGCCGATGGCTTTCCTTTTTTCTTCAGGATCCGTTTTTCCTGCAAGGTTATCATAAAATAATTGTGATGCATCTACTCCCTTTACATTTAAACCTAGTTCTTTGTAAATTTCTAATACCTCCTCAAATTCATCTTTGCGCAACACACCATTATTTACAAAAATTCCATATAAATTTTTGCCAATTGCTTTGTGTAATAATGTTGCTGCCACTGTACTGTCTACGCCGCCACTTAAACCCATCACCACTTTACTATCGCCTAACTGTTTTTTTAGTTTTGCAACTGTTTCTGTAATAAAATGAGCAGCCGTCCAGTCTTTTTTGCATTTGCAGATCTTAACCAAAAAGTTTTCAATTATTTTTTTGCCTTCGGCAGAATGGTATACTTCGGGGTGAAACTGCAGACCAACTATTTTATTTTCATTTATAGCTTCGTTTTCAAATGCCGCTATAGAAATATTATCTGTTTTACCAATAACTTTAAAACCTGTAGGTAGCGTTTTCACAGTATCGCTGTGGCTCATCCATACATGAGAATTGTTTTCAATTCCTTCAGTAATCAATGTTTGTTGAGTAATTTCTAAATTGGCTCTGCCATATTCCCGTTTATTACTTTTTGAAACCAGACCACCATACATTTTTGCTGTTAGCTGTGCACCATAACATATTCCAAGTACAGGTACTTTTTCTGCAATGGCAGCAATATTAACTTCGGGTGCATCGTCTTCATTAACGCTGCAGGGAGAACCCGAAAGAATAACACCTTTAATAGTATCGTCAAATTCTATCTTTTTATTGAAAGGAATTATTTCGCAAAAAACATTTGTTTCCCTTACTACACGGGCAATGAGTTGAGTATATTGAGAACCAAAATCGAGTATTAAAATTTTATCTGTCATCATTTCGGCAAATGTAAATATTTAGTCTCTCAAAATTTGAAATTAGAATGATAATAATGCAGGTTTAAAAGTTTTTACAAACGGTAGGCAATAAAATGATTCGTTTACATATTTTTACTTTTAAAACGTTCAACATGAAATATTTATATTTTCTTTTAATTACGCTTTCAGTTGTATCCTGCAAAAATGGAATAAGGGGAAGCGGAAATATGATTAGAGAAACACGGCAAGTATCGGAGATTAGTTCTGTCACTGTATCTGGCCCAATTAAAGTTGATGTAAAAATCGGTTTAACACCATCGTTGATTATTGAAGCGGATGATAACATAATGCCCTTTGTTGTAACCAATGTATCAGATAATAATTTAAACATTAAACTAAAAGGAATTAATAATTTAAGAAATGCTACAATAAATATTCATTTAATTGTACCCGCTATAACAAAACTTACAACTTCTGCATCTGCTGAAATAAGAACTTCTGAAATTATTACAAATACTGAAAAAGTAACTTTTGTAGCAAGTAGCGGCTCTCTAATAAATGTAAATGTAGATGCACCCGTAATATTTACAGACGCCAGCAGTGGTGCGGATATTATTTTAACTGGTCGTACAAAAA
>JANLVW010000284.1:0-2086 GCA_031364205.1 Ferruginibacter sp. | reverse complement strand
GTTTTGTACGCACGGGCATAAACCCTGCACCTTTAAAAATGCCCACAGCTGCAGGTATCATTTACCAGTTTCCTGCGCTTGCCAACAACGCTACGTTTAAAGGTTTGCCAGGGTTGCTGGCAGATGTATTGCCCGATAAATACGGCAACGCCCTTATTAACAGCTGGCTCAATAAAAACGGCCGACCATCGTATAGCCTTAACCCGGTAGAAATATTGTGCTTTATTGGCAAAAGAGGTATGGGTGCGCTGGAGTTTGAGCCTGTGAACCCCAGCGCATCTGCCCTGGCAAATAATATAGAGATTGGTGCGCTGGTAGAAGTGGCGCAGAAAATATTGTCGGAAAGAACAGACATGGTTGCCGATTTTAATGCTGATGAGCAAAAAGCGCTGACAGATATTTTGACCATTGGTACAAGTGCGGGCGGCGCAAGGGCAAAGGCTATTATTGCCTATAACCCGGCAACAGGGCAGGTAAAAAGCGGACAGGCAGCAGCACCTGCAGGCTTTGGCCACTGGTTGATAAAATTTGATGGCGTGCACGACAGCCAGTTTGGCGAAAGCAGCGGTTACGGCAGGGTAGAAATGGCTTACCACCTGATGGCGGTGGCCTGCGGCATAGAGATGACGGAATGCAGGCTGCTGGAAGAAAACGGCCGGGCACATTTTATGACCAGGCGCTTTGACCGACCCAATGAAAAAGATAAACTTCATGTACAGACCTTTTGTGCCATGCAGCATTACGATTTTAATGATGTGGGCATGTACAGTTATGAGCAACTTTTTGAAACCATGCGTTTGCTTGCCCTACCCTATCCACAAATGGAACAGCTTTACCGCCGCATGGTATTTAATGTACTGGCCCGCAACTGCGATGACCATACCAAAAACTTTGCTTTTGTAATGGATAAAAAAGGGGAGTGGCGCCTATCTCCGGCATACGATGTATGCTTTGCCTACCGCCCCGGCAGCCCATGGGTGAGCAGCCAAAGCTTAACGGTGAATGGCAAACGTACCAACATAACCACAACAGACCTGCTGGCTGTTGCCAAAACGGTTACCATAAAAAAGGCTGCTGCCATTATTGAGGAAGTAAAAACCGCCGTGTGCAACTGGGCTGGTTATGCTGCGCAGACAAAGGTGGATGAAAGGTTGAAGCAGGGGATTGCGAAGGAGTTGGAGAGGGTGTAGGGGTTTGGGTGGTCGTTTTTTTTGATTGTGACAAATAGTATTGATCGAGACAAAATCTCTCTTTTATTTAAAAATCTTTAGAGACGCTTCGCTTAACTCTAAGGATAGTGGGGAGCCACTGTGGCACTCAAATTGCAGAGAATGCTATATTAAAAAACAAAAACCTTGGACCTAACACAATTACTTATTCTGCTCATTATCGCTGGCATCTGTGGTGGCATCGGACAGTCTTTAGCCGGCTACGACCTGGGTGGTTGCCTGGTCTCTATTGTAGTTGGGTTCATCGGCGCATATATTGGGATGTGGCTCGCAGCCAAGTTTAACCTCCCGGAGATCTTTGCTGTAACCGTAGGGGGCAAGCGGTTCCCCATCGTATGGGCAATAATTGGTTCGGCGATCTTTACATTTATTGTTGGGCTGCTGCGGGGCGCTGTTTTCGGGAGAAGGAGAGATTTGTGATAGGGTATAAATGGTGGGTGATTGCTTATTTTCATCACCTTTTCTGCTCGTTTGCCTACATGAAGGCAATTCCAAAATTTGTAAACGCCCAAGGCCTCCACTCGTGAATTGCCGAGGCATGGTCTTGACCAAGCCGACCTACTTTTTAGCGACTTTATTTATCCCAAATAATGGTCTATAAAACCAAAATGGTCTATAGCTTTTTCATAAAACAATGCTGAGGAAAAATGATAGTCTTCGGGTAACGTACAGAGATTGGCTTTTACAGGATTGTAATGGATGTAGTTCAATTTTTGTTGAAAAACAGCTGCCGTGAACAACTCAATATTTAATGAATCCCTTCGCCAAAAATTATATTTCCTATCAATGGCATTTACTTCATACGCTTGTAGATCATTGTCTATTTCTAACAATTTTTTAAACTCTTTTGATGTATG
>JANLVW010000253.1:0-6821 GCA_031364205.1 Ferruginibacter sp. | reverse complement strand
TGATAATTTTAAATGATGAATTAAAGAACAATCTTAATCCACATTCTTATGTCTTTTCTCTTTTGTCTTGTGTCTGACATCTTGTGTCTTCTTTCTACCATCCCAATATCCATGCAAACATAAGCGGAGCAACAATTGTGGCATCGCTCTCTACAATAAATTTTGGTGTATTAATATCAAGTTTACCCCAGGTAATTTTTTCATTTGGCACTGCGCCGGAGTACGAACCGTATGATGTGGTGGAGTCAGATATCTGACAGAAATAATTCCAGAAAGGAACATCATGCCATTCCAGATCCTGGTACATCATCGGCACAACACAAATAGGAAAATCGCCGGCAATACCCCCACCAATCTGAAAGAAACCAACACCTTTTCCGCTTGAATTATTGCGGTACCAGTCAGCCAGCCAAACCATATATTCAATACCACTTTTCATGGTACTCGCCTTCAATTCATTTTTAATAATATATGATGCAAAAATATTTCCCATCGTACTGTCTTCCCAGCCTGGTACCACAATCGGAATATTTTTTTGTGCCGCAGCCAGCATCCAGCTGTTCTTTGGGTCTATTTCGTAATACTGTTCCAGCACACCGCTCAACAACATTTTATACATGTACTCATGCGGAAAATATCTTTCACCCGCAGCCTCTGCATCTTTCCATATTTTTTCAATATGCTTTTGCAATCTTCTAAAAGCCTCCTCCTCAGGTATACAGGTATCGGTAACTCTGTTGTAATGGTTCTCCAGTAAATCCCACTCATCCTGCGGACTTAAATCCCTGTAATTGGGAACACGTTTGTAATGAGAATGCGCCACCAGGTTCATTACATCTTCTTCCAGGTTTGCACCTGTACAACTAATGATGGCCACCTTATCTTGCCTAATCATTTCTGCCAGACTAAGCCCAAGCTCGGCCGTACTCATAGCACCAGCAAGCGTTACCATCATTTTACCACCCTCTTCCAAATGCGTAACATAACCTTTTGCAGCATCCATTAATGCCGCCGCATTAAAATGCCGGTAATGATGTTCTATAAAATTGGATACAGGACCCTTACTCATATTTTTTATTTGATGTTATAAAATTTTTGTGGCAAAAATAACTTCTTTTGAGCAAGAATAGGCCTTATAAAACCAAAGAGAATTTTAAAGGAAATTTGTACGGTGAGGTATATGAGAGATGCAGCATTTGTTCGGGCTGTCTGTAGTAGTGCCGCCACAAAATTTATTATTACAGATGTTTTATTATTGCCGCAGCTACTACTGCCCATCCCGCCGCTCTTCAGCAGTAAATCACTTTTCAGCTTTTCTTAAAAAATTAAGACAATATTTTTATAGGCTTTTTATTATCATCAATTGCCACAAAAGTAAAAGAGCCGGTTATCGCTTTCTCCCGTTTATTTTCATACATCTGCTCTATGTAAATTTCCACCTTCACGTCTAAACTTGTGGTACCAATTTTAGAAACCCTGCCAACAAGTTCAATAATAGTTCCTGCCGGTATAGGCATTTTAAAATCTATTCGGTCGCTGGAAACCGTAACACATCTTTTTCTTGTAAACCTTGTAGCAGTAATAAAAGCAACTTCATCCATTAAATGCATAGCCGTGCCACCAAATAAAGTGTCGTAATGATTTGTAGTATTTGGAAACACAGCTTTAAAAATGCGTGTTTCGCTCAATTTAATTTGTTCTTCTAAATTTATACTCATACTTAAAAATGTAAAATATTTATAAGCCACAACCCGAAACCCTGGACATCAAACTCGTAACTTAATTCTTCTTAAACCCATACACACAATGTCTGCAGCCACTTTCACAACAATAACCCCTTAACATGTGGTACATTTCTGTAAACACCCAGTTGTTATTTTCAATGTAATAATGCAGGCCTTCTACAAACATTTCTTTTTGAGTTGGAAAAATATAAGCGTTGGATAATTCTAAAGCATTGCCTAATTTTTGCAGACAGTTTATACACAGACAATCAAAACTTGTTTTAGCTAAAAACTGCTGCGTAGTTTCAGTTAATATAATTGTGTTGCATTGGCAGTTGGCAATATCTCCAACTTTGCAAACAAAAATTTTATCGCATTTTGGGCAGTATTTTTCTTCGTGTTTAGGCATTGGCTGTACGTAATGCAGGCACTTGCTTTTGCGCCAAAGCAAAGCCACCAAATAAAACAGCACAGTAAAAGAAATCGCCCATTAAAGTACCCTTTACAAAAAGAATTCCGGCTACATAACATTGCATAAGTCCAGCAAAGTTTTGTGGGTATGTGCTACCCGGCCAGCAACCAAAATTACTTACAAGAAAAAATATACTGGAAGAAGCAAGTGCGCCAATTAAAACGGTTTTAGTATTCACTTTTTTCATAATAAAAAAACCAGCTACCACAATTAAAATATATGCTGCGTACTGCCAGTAAAAACCTTCAGCAAACCAGGTAAAAGTTGGGTAATATTTTGCGTAAATAACATTGTTAATAAATAAATCGCTAACCCAGGTTGCAGCAAGCGTTATAAACAGCGCCATCCATTTTTTACTAAAGTGTGCAGCACCAAAAATACCTATAGCACCTAATGGCGAAAAATTGAAAGTATGGGGAATAATCCGGCTAAAAGCTGCGAGTACGATTAGCGCAGTTAAAATGCCAAATCGCAGGTTCACTTTTTCTGTTGTCATATATTGGGTTTGTAAAATGTATGGCTGCAAATATAAAACAATACCGCAGTTGTTTATAATAATCATTGTGGAAAATTTTAAATGAAAAATAGTTTGCCTTAAAAACTATGGCCGTTTCAAAGCATATCTTTATATAAGAATGCGTTTATTAATTACCATACTATTTATAGCTCAACAATTTATTTGCGAGGCACAGTTTATTACAGAAGAAAAAACTTTTGCTACACCCACCGGAAATTTAGCAGGCACATTAATACTACCAACAACAGGCAAAATATTTAAACTGGTTATAATACAGGCAGGAAGCGGTCCTACAGACCGAAACGGTAATAGTGGCAATGCGCTTAAAGCAAATTCTTACAGACTTATTGCAGAAGCGCTTTCTAAAAAAAGTATAGCCACTTTACTTACAGACAAAAGAGGTATTGGCAAAAGTATGGGTTCATTGAAAAAAGAAACAGATTTGAGATTTGATGATTATGCAGATGACCTTGCAGGATGGATAAATTTTATAAAAAAAGACAACCGCATAGGCAAAATTTTTATAGCCGGTCATAGTGAAGGATCTTTGGTTGCAATGTTAGCTGCACAAAAGGAAAAAGTAAACGGCTACATATCTATAGCAGGCGCAGGAGAAAGCATTGATAAAATAATTACATGGCAATATGCCCAACAGTTACCAAAAGCTGCTGTTGTAGTTGATTCACTTTTTTTAAGAATGAGAAACAACCAAAAAATAGATACAATTCCTCCTTATTTACTATCCATATTCCGTCCTTCAGTACAACCTTATATTCTATCGTGGGTGCTGCATGACCCTTGTGCAGAAATTAAAAAACTTACTGTTCCAATACTTATTTTGCAGGGTACTACAGATATTCAGGTAGAGGTAAAACAGGCAGAAATGTTGAAAGCCTGCAAGCCAAATGCAACACTTAAAATTGTAACCGGAATGAATCATATTTTAAAAGAAGCGCCAATAGACAGAACTAAAAATATTGCCACATACTCAGATGAAACTTTACCGATCATGCCCGGACTTGTTGATTTAATTGCCGCATTTGTAAATAAAAAATAACACACATTGAATTATCTGGCCCACGCCTATTTATCATTTAATAATACCGACTTGCTTGTGGGCAATATGATAAGCGATTATGTAAAAGGAAAAAAGCAATATGATTATCCTGCAGCCATACAAAACGGTATAAAGTTGCACCGTGCAATTGACGATTTTACAGATACACACGCTGCTACTTCTGAAATAAAGAAATTTTTTAAACCAGCATACAGATTATATGCAGGTGCATTTACAGATGTTGTGTACGATTACTTTCTCGCCAACGATACCAATCAGTTTTCATCTCCGGAAGAATTGAAAAAATTTACTGAAAAAAGTTACCAGTTACTTAAACTACAATCCGCTCATTTCCCTGAAAAATTTGCCGGCATGTTTCCTTATATGCAGGCACAGGATTGGTTATACAACTACAGGTTTAATGAAGGAATGCAAAAAAGCTTTGGTGGCCTTGCAAAGCGTGCGAAATACATAGAAGAAACAGATACTGCTTATGATATCTTTTTGACACATAAAAATGACATCCAGTTTTGGTATAATATTTTTATGCCAGATGTTAAAAAATTTACCGTTAAAAAAATAGAACAAATGTTAAACGGTTGATGTTTTATCTTTATAATAAAAAAATGAAAAAACTCTTATTGATTTGCTCCGTCGCTTTATTTTGTACAGTTACAATTTTTGCGCAATCACCAATTCCTGCACTTGCAAAATCTCCTATGTTTATGAGCACTTATCCCGCAGGATTTGGAATATTAAAAATACAGGATAAAGTTACAGAACCCCTTGCAGCAAGGATTATTTACAGCAGACCTCAAAAAAACAACAGAGCAATATTTGGCGGTTTAGTTGAATACAATAAAGTATGGCGGTTTGGTGCAAACGAAAATACAGAAATTGAATTTTTTACAGATGTAACCATTAATAATATTAAAGTTAAAAAAGGCAGATATTCCATGTTTGCAATACCAACCAAGGAAAAATGGACACTCATAATAAATAAAGATTTAAACAGCTGGGGCGAATATAAATATGAGCAATCCAAAGATGTTTTAAGAGTTGATGCACCGGTACAAACATCTACAGAGATTGCGGAAGTATTTTATATATATTTTGATAAGGCTAAGAATGGATTTGCGTTGAATGCAGGTTGGGATAATGTAAAAATAACCTTACCGATTTCAATGAAATAGTATGCTCAAATTACAAAGCGTTTTATTTACAATAATATTTACCACACTTTTTTCCTGCAAAGAAAAAAGTGTAATAAAAAATAATATTGCGGAGACCAATATCGATTCTTTATCAAAGAACAAAAACCCTTATATCCAGCCAGATCAATCTTGGCTTGATATAAGTTGGTATCCTGTAGACTACCCTATAGAGAAAATGAAAGGAAATGATTCTCTTCATTTAATAGCAAAATTAATTTACAGCCGTCCTCATAAAAAAGGTCGAATTCTTTTTGCTGAATCAAAAGAAAGTTTGTGTGCATATGGAGTTCCATGGCGGCTTGGAGCAAATGAAGCTACAGAAATAGAGTTATTTGAGAATGTAAATATTGCTGGCAAAAATATTCTTAAAGGGTCGTATGTTATTTATTGTATTCCTCATGCAGATAGATGGACAATTATTTTTAATAGCAACCTTCATACTTGGGGTTTGCATATTAACCAGAGTAAAGATATTTTTAAAACAGATCTTCCGGTGCAAAAACAAGACCCTGCACTGGAAGATTTTACTATAGTTTTTAAAGAAAACAGCAATGGGGCAGATTTAATTATGGCATGGGATAATGTAAAAACAGTTTTACCAATTGTATTCATAAAATAGTTTACTGCAAACATATTCAACGTTATGTTTCTACGCCGCTTTACATACATAGTAATTATATTTACAAAATGTGTGGCATTGCAGGTATCATTTCTCCAAAAAAAACAGTTATACAGCCGAAGTCGTTAAAAACGATGTCAGACACATTATCCCACAGAGGTCCGGATGGTGAAGGGTTTTGGATTAACAAAGAAAATACAGCAGGCTTATGTCACAGACGCCTTGCTATAATAGATTTAACTGCGGCAGCTGCGCAGCCAATGCATTATTTAAACAGATACAGCATTGTTTACAATGGCGAAATTTACAACTACAAAGAACTAAAAACAGATCTGCAAAAAGCAGGATATCATTTTACCACGCAAAGCGATACAGAGGTAATTCTTGCATCTTATGATTTTTATAAGGATGCATGTGTAAAATATTTTGATGGAATGTTTTCATTCGCTATTTGGGATGAAAAGTTGAATGAACTTTTTTGTGCAAGAGATATTTTTGGAGAAAAACCTTTTTACTATTTTTTAGATAATGATGTATTTGCTTTTGCCAGCGAAATGAAAGCATTGTGGGCTGCAGGAGTTACTAAATGTGCTGATGAAAAAATGATGGTCAATTATCTTGCTCTTGGCCAGGTACAACATGCAGGGAATAAATCACAAACATTTTTTAAACATATTTTCTCTTTACCACCTGCCCATACAGGCGTACTTTCTTTAAGTACCATGCATTTTAGACTATCTCGGTACAGAGATATTAATAAACAAAATTGCATAGAAATATCTGAAAAGGAGGCTGTAGAAAAATTTGAATTTCTGCTGGAAAATTCTGTAAAGCTTCGATTGAGAAGTGATGTTACAGTGGGCTCCAGTTTAAGCGGTGGTATTGACAGCTCAACGATTGCATTCTACATTAAAAAGAATTCTGAAGCAAAAATAAATTTCAAAACTTTTTCAGCAGTATTTCCGGGTTTTAATAAAGATGAAAGCATATTTATTTATGAACTGTGCAATAAATTTAAACTGAATAATTATACAGTAACGCCAAATGCTGAAGGACTTTTAAGAGATTTTGAAAAGCTATGCTACCATCAGGAAGAGCCATTTCCATCTTCAAGCATTTATGCTCAGTATAAAGTTTACGAACTCGCCGCTGCAAATAACATAAAAGTCTTGCTTGATGGACAGGGTGCAGATGAAACGCTTGGTGGTTATACAAAAT
>JANLVW010000221.1:0-3136 GCA_031364205.1 Ferruginibacter sp. | reverse complement strand
TCATTCCTGAAGCTTCCTTAATAAAAGGTAAGAATAAAATCGCTATTACTTTTATTGCCGGCAACGCAGCACTCAACAGAAACGACGATTACTTGTACTCGTTATTTGTGCCCGACAGGGCCAGAAGCTGTTTCCCTTGTTTTGATCAACCTGATTTAAAAGCCAGCTATAAACTAAGCCTGGTGATTCCTAACCAATGGGAATCTATTTCAAATGGAAGCTTAATAACAAGTGTGGTAAAGGAAGAAAGAACGACGGTTGATTTTGCCGCATCAGATAAAATAAGCACGTATCTGTTCTCGTTTACAGCCGGAAAATTTAAAACTGTTCATCAGGATATTAATAAACAATCTGTTCAATTTTTATATCGGGAAACGGACAGTGCTAAAATTAAATTGAGTATTGATTCTGTTTTTGAGGAGCATCGCAATGCCATCGATTTTCTCTCATCCTGGACTACGATTCCCTATCCTTTTCAAAAAATAGGGTTCGTTGCAATTCCTGATTTTCAGTTTGGCGGAATGGAACATCCGGGGGCGGTACAATTCCAGGGGTCAACATTATTTTTAGATGCTACTTCTACAAAAAGCCAATTCATTTCCAGAGCAAATCTCATCTCTCACGAAACGGCACACATGTGGTTTGGCGATTTGGTCAGCATTAAATGGTTTAACGATGTTTGGACCAAAGAAGTTTTTGCCAATTTTATGGCAGATAAAGTAAGTGAGCATTTAAAAGGCAAAGAAGAATTTGATCACAAATTTTTGATAGATCATTTTCCTGCAGCATACAGTATTGATAGAACCATCGGCGCAAACCCCATTCGCCAGCCATTAGATAATTTAAACGAAGCCGGTTCTTTGTATGGCAATATTATTTACCATAAAGCACCCATTATGATGCGCCAGCTGGAGTTGCTTATGGGTAAAGACAAGTTTCAAACAGGAATGCGGGAGTACCTTAAAAAGTTTGCTTTTTCAAATGCTACATGGCCTGATTTAATTAATATTCTTAACAAGTACGCCCCAGTTGATTTGTTAGCATGGAACAAAGTTTGGGTAAATGATAACGGGCGACCAAAAATTTCAGATAAATTAGAAATCAATAATGGTAAAATTACTCGACTAACCATTTCGCAAAAACCCGAATTTGGCGCAGACAGGGTTTGGCCACAATCATTTAAAATTTCGTTGTTTTATGGTGACCATATAAAAGAATTTCCGGTAAATTTTACTGGCAAAATGGTTGATGTAAAAGCAGCAAAAGGTTTAGCTAAACCAAATTTTATTATTTACAATTCAGGTGGCGAAGGGTATGGCGTTTGGCCAATTGATGTGTCTGTTTTTAACTACACAAATAAAATCTCGTCACCATTAATGAGGGCGTCGTTTTATATTTCAGCGTATGAGAATATGCTAAACCAGGCCTTTGTGAAACCTGCTGAGTTGTTGAATTATTTTATGGGCCAACTGCAACAAGAAAAAGACGAATTAAACCTAAGACTGCTTACAGGTTATGTAGAAAATATTTTCTGGAGCTTTAACAGCCCACAATCAAGAAATAAATTAGTACAGGGTTTAGAAAATCAAATTTGGCAGGCAATTGAAAAGCAGGATTTAGCTAACAATAAAAAGAACCTGTTAAAACTGTATCAGACTATTTTCTTAACCGATGATGCATACAACAAGCTGTATCCAATTTGGAAAACCCAGATAGCGCCTGATGGTATTAAGTTTTCAGAAGACGATTATACTGCTTTGGCATTGGCTCTAAAGTTGCGGAAAAACGATGAAAATATGCTTGCTGAGCAATTGCAAAGAATTAAAAATCCCGATCGTAAAAGACGTTTTCAATTTATTATGCCGGCTTTATCAGCCGATGTAAAAGTGAGAGACCGGTTTTTTGAAAGCCTTGCTGATCATAAAAACAGAGAGAAGGAATCTAATGTATTAGCTGCGCTAAACTATCTTCATCATCCGCTGCAACAGGCTACTTCGCAAAAGTATTTAAAACAGAGTTTAGATTTATTACAGGAAATTCAGGTAACGGGCGATATCTTTTTTCCGCAATCATGGCTTCAGGCAACGTTTGGCGATTACCAAAGCGCAGAGGCTTTAAAAATTGTAAATGAGTTTATAAAAACCCATCCAAATTATCCATTAAAATTAAAAGCTAAAATTCTGCAGGCAACAGATAAGTTGAAGAGAACGCAAAAAATAATTAGGGAGTAAGGTTTGATTTTTAAAATTGAAATACTTCTCAGCAACGTTTTCTATGTTTGCAAAACACAATAACAAGCATGAGAGTATTTACTTCTTAGCAACGTCTCGGCCCCTGCCGGACCTTTCGTCAATCATAATCGTATCTAAGCTTTGCGCAAAAACTTTATCTTTCATTTCTGCTAAGTTATCAACATTATAAAAACCTTGTGCTCCCGCTAAACAAAATTATAATTGTCAACTTTATCTATTAACGACATCCATTTATAACAGGTGAATGTTATAAAGAAAGTTCCGCATGAATATGGTATAAAACGGTTTGCAGGCATTAATAAAAACTAGTCGAGAAATAAGGGATTCATATTTTTAAAATGGTTGTTGAGTACACGCAAGGTCCTGCAAAGGCAGAGACGTTGCTGAGAAATAATACGCCACACACAAGGCTTTGCTGTATATCTGTGCCAGAAGTCTGCGCTAGAGGGGCAAGGACTTTGTTCTAGTATGGGGCACGACTTGTGCCATTCTTATGGCAGATACTCCTTCGCCTGCGTTGGTCAGCTCGCAACTTTTTGAGCGCCCAACGCCTCTACTCGTGAGACGCCGAGGCTTGGGCTCTGACCAGCCGACCCACTAGTAATATTTTTTTATTAAAGGACTTTTATATATGTCGGCTGGTCAGAGGTACTATGTTGATTTCCTAACGAAACTCAAAAAACTTTTTAATTATCTTTGACTTCCAGAGAGGAGACATACTGCGATAATTCGATTGTATTCTACCAGAGAGGCAGACGCCTGCTCCTCTTCTTTTGTATTCTCCATTAAATAATTTTCTGTAAATGCTACATTCTTTTTCCATAATGTATAGACCAATACCAATAGTTTTTTTTGAACTGCTACATAACTTTTCATTTTTATTT
>JANLVW010000211.1:0-1364 GCA_031364205.1 Ferruginibacter sp. | reverse complement strand
CGAATATAAATTTGGGTGGAAACCAAGAAAACAATTTGGACTTATAAAAGCAATACCCTGGATCAGAAATTTTTTTACCAGTTGCGTTTATTATTCAATCCAAAAAAAATAAAAGGAATTAAATGGTACACATGGTATTTTGCGAGGCAGATGCAAATGTTTTAACAGATTTAATTGAGCTTGATAAAACACTTGTAGGAGAAATAAAAACGATAAAGGATAATTATGCACTCGGCCCACTGGAAAATATGTATGTTGGTGAGGCTAAAGAGGAGCGCAAACTCTGGTGGCAGCATGTTGTAGAAGGAGGGGAGTATGAAGGCAAAAATATAAATGACAGTGATGAGGATTATAAAATAATTGCAGAAGTTGTAGGCAATATGCGCAGAAATGAAGAAGAAGTTATATGGATATGGGCGGCACAAAATGCACATGATGTTTGTGGTTACTATTGGCTGTTGAATTACATAAAAGAATTTCAGGGAAGGATTTTTATTTTGTATCTGAATAATCTTCCGTTTATAAATGAAAAAGGAAATATTTTCTACCCTCAATGGCTTTACCAGATACCTGCAAAAGAATTTTTAAAAGCTAAAAAATTAGCCAGAGAAATTACACTCAGCGAATTTGAGGTTGATCCTGATGAATGGCTAAAAATAATGAACGAAAATAAAGGGGTGAGAATACTGGAAGGCGGTAAAAAATTAGTTCAGTATAATTATGATTATTACGATGCTGATATTAAAAAGTTTGTAACGGCAGATTTTCAAAAGGCATCTAAAATATTACAGCAGGTTGGTACTAAAATTAAAATACCCGTAAGCGATGCTTATCTTTTGTGGAGGCTAAAAACTCTTGCTGCACAACAAGTTTTCGAATTACAGGGAGAAATGAAAAATGCAAAAGATTTTGAATTACGGGCGGTGTAAAAGAAGAAGAAAATTAAAAAATGGCAAAAGCAAATAAAGAAGAATATAAACACAGCGACAGTGGTATTGGCGGACAATATAAAACCTGGTTTCTTGACTATGCCAGTTATGTTATTCTGGAAAGAGCCGTGCCTTCCATTGAAGATGGGCTAAAACCTGTGCAGCGTAGAATTTTACATGCCATGAAGGAAATGGATGACGGCCGTTTTAATAAAGTGGCAAATATTATTGGGCAAAGCATGCAATATCATCCGCATGGCGATGCAAGCATTGGCGATGCTTTGGTGAACATGGGGCAAAAAGATTTATTAATTGAAACGCAGGGAAATTGGGGTGATGTAAGAACCGGCGATGATGCAGCAGCACCATGATTTATTGAAGAGAGGTTATGCATATTTGCGCTGGTAGTTGCTTTTAATTCAAATACAACAAACA
>JANLVW010000165.1:0-5330 GCA_031364205.1 Ferruginibacter sp. | reverse complement strand
CAAAAGAATTGCTGCCCCAAATGATATGGTTATAAAAACAATTGTAACCACAGATATGATTGATAAAATTGCCGACCGAAATGGCGTTGCATGTTACAATGTACTTACTGGTTTTAAGTGGATAGCATCGCTAATAAAAGAAAAAGAAGGAAAAGAAAACTACATTATTGGTGGGGAGGAAAGTTTTGGATTAATGATAGGAGATAAAATTAGAGACAAAGATGCAGTGAGTGCTGTGGCACTTATTTGTGAGATGGCAGCATATGAAAAAAATAAAGGTAGAAGCCTTTTCGAAAAACTAATTGACCTTTATATTGAATATGGTTTTTACAAAGAAAACCTTATCAGCATTACCAAAAAAGGTATGAATGGTGCTGCAGAAATTGCTGCTATGATGGAAGGATACAGAAAAAATCCACCATTAAATATTTGCGGCACAGCTGTGCAAACTTTACTTGATTATGAATTACAGATTGCTAAAAATTTGCAAACGGGAGAAGAATGGAAAATTCATTTACCCAAAAGTAACGTGCTGCAGTTTGTAATGGATGATGGCACAAAAATTTCTGCAAGGCCAAGCGGCACAGAACCAAAAATAAAATTTTATTTCAGCGTCAATGAACCATTAATTAGTGCAGCAAAATTTCATGAGACAGAAAAACTGCTCAATGATAAAATAACGGCAATCATAAAAGATATGGGGTTATAGTTTTGGCATTAGTATTTTAAAAATTATAAAATAAAAGAAGTCGGACATTTTTCGGCTTTTTTTATATTGCATCATTACCATGAATAACCACCAAGATACTTACCGCCACAAAGGGCTGCGAAAAAAACTAACGGATATTTTACGGGAAAAAGGGATATCTGATGAGATTGTTTTAAAGGCAATGAACAATATCCCACGTCATTTTTTTATGGATAGTGCACTTGATAATATTGCATACGAAGATCGGGCCTTTCCAATTTCAGATGGACAAACAATATCACAACCTTACACAGTTGCTTACCAGACGCAGTTATTACAAATTAAAAAAAATGATAAGGTTTTGGAGATAGGCACCGGAAGTATTTATCAGGCAACAGTATTGGCAGAACTCGGCGCAAAAGTATTTACGATTGAACGTCAGAAAAATTTATTCGATAAAACAAAGCAATATATTTTTAAAAGCAAATACAATAATCTGAAGTTTTTTTATGGCGATGGCTTTGAGGGCTTGCCTACTTATGCACCTTTTGATAAAATAATTATTACTGCCGCAGCTCCATTTATTCCGCCTAAACTTATGCAGCAATTAAAACCTGGAGGCTTTATGGTTATTCCGGTAGATGAAGGTTTACAACAGCGAATGCTTCGGTTAACAAAAAATGTTGACGGAACTTATCGTGAAGAAATATTTGAAAACTTTAGTTTTGTGCCTATGTTAAGTGGGAAAGCCAATTCAATTTTACACAATAAAATTTAGTTTTTTTGTCAAGACGAAGCATCAGCTATGGTCATCATCGTTGTGTCACTCCCTTGAACGGCATACCATTATTCAACTTTTATTATGATAGAGATTTGCTGCTAATTTATTTTATAGTATTAAAATTTCTTCGGCTTTAATTAGGGTTGAAATAAATAAAGGCTTCTTATAATTCAAGTCCAATTTTTTTCATAAGCAGGCTTGCATTCAAATTTGTACATACACCTGTTTTCAGTTTATAATCAAAATATAATTCTTCGCCGTTTACCTGCGCATCAAAATGGAAATTTAAAATATTGTTTGGGAATTCGGTTTCCAATGCTGCAAGGTCAACATCATGCGTAGCAAGTATTGCTGCAGCTTTTTGTTTTATCAACTGCCTTATCAAAGCCTCAGAACCGGTATGTCGGTCAAGCGAATTCGTTCCCCGTAAAATTTCATCCAATAAAATAAAAACTTTTTCTCCTGTATTTATTTTTTCTATAACTGTTTTTAATTTTTTCAATTCAGCGTAAAAGGTAGAAGTACTTTCTGCAAGATTATCAGCAATGCGCATGCTGCTGAGCAACTGTATTGGCGATATTTCAAAATGTTTTGCGCAAACAGCAGCACCCGCCATAGTAAGAATACTATTGATGCCGATACTGCGCAAATAAGTACTTTTGCCCGCCATATTGCTGCCCGTAACCAGCATTATTTCACCCGCAGTTTTAACATCAATATAATTGTTAACCCTTTTACTCCTGTGTATTAATGGGTGGCCAAGCTCAACCGCATTTATTTGAAAATGCTTTTGCAGTATAATAGGAAAACACCATTCCAAGTTATTAAAGTGAAGTGTTGCAAAACTATTCAATACTTCGAATGTGGCAAGTGTATCAAACCATTTATTTACATCTGTATCATTTTCTTCTTTCCATTTTTCAAGATCAAGTACCTGCTGTAAATTCCACATAAGAAGGATATTAATAGGTATAGAAATGACCATATTATATCGCAAATCGAGTCTGTCAAGAATTTTTTGTAACTTTTTTATTTTTAAAGATGCTTTACTTTTTTCTTTTTGTAAATCATTTTTTAGTCCGGATAGCAGTATAGACTCGAAAGGCTGTGCTTCAATGGAAGCAATACTTTTAGAGAGTATTTTCAAATCATTAACCATAGATGAAAGCTGGTTGTGTAATGGCGCTACAATTTTATTTATTTGAAAAGCAATGACCGCATAAATAAACAAAAACAAGTACCATATTTTTTCTGGTATTACATCAAAAATGTACAATGCAGTGATGGTTAAAATAATACCGGGTAAAATAATTCGTAACCATTGCCAGGGTTTAAACTGTATAAAAAGTGTTGGTTGTGTAAGCCAGTTTCTTATTTGTGCTACAGTTGATTTTTTTATGCTCGATTCTTTCCCGATTGCCTGTAAGTTTTGCCGCCATTGATTTTTATTAGTAAGTTCTTTTGTTGCATCCTGTCTAAAAATGATATTGTCTACATCAGCAGGGGATAACAACCAGTCTGCCAGTTTTTGTGCAGCGGGCTCTGAAGTTGTTCTGTTTATAAATTGGTATAAAGATGCTTTACCAAAAACATCCATATCGTTTGCATAAAAATGATCTTGTGGTGTGTAAATATGCCCATTTTCAAAATGGTCATATTTACCGTTTAATGCTAAAAGCTCAAATTCATTTATAGTTAATAGTTGTTGTAAATGGTTAATGGCAGCCCTGTTTGCAAGATCTCTATAAATTAATTGTATAAAAATTACTGCAGTTATTATAGCTGCTGCAATGGCGTAAAACTTATTTATTGACCATAAAAAATAAAAGATGGTAATTACGGCTATAATACTGCCTAGCCTTAAAACTGCAAATACAGATTTACGTTGCTGTAATTTTTTTTTCTGAGTAGTCAATTGAACTATGCGGCTGCTGTAAAATTCTTTGGGCTCCATACAGTAAAAATAAAGGAGATTAATTAAAGAATAATTTTTGCAGAAGATTGCTAGCAGGAAAATGGGTAGAAGTTAAAGCGTGAGGGATTGCAGCGGCTACCCTGGTGAAGATTTGTGTGTGGTCTCGTGCCGGAGTAACAGTGAAAAGCCCGACCCTTTGCCGGCAACCTTTGTGCTGCTTTGTATTTAAAGTAATAAATTAAAATAAATGAACTGAGGCATTGGAATACGTACCAATAATTTTATGTTTTCTTACTAATTAAGATTACTTATTTTTGCACTGCTGCTAAGGTTTTATTAATTAAAACTTAACAATTAAAACGGGGCCGTTTTGGTTTTGACAGCATAGATCTTTGCAGGTGTAAGCATGTAGTGCGTTGCGTTATTAGCACTTTAATCTGAAAACGAAAACTCTAAATGGCAATACTCAGTATGCCATGGCTGCTTAGTCGATAGACTTGCAACCATTAGGGCCGCCGAGCAGGTTTTATTACTGCCAAGTTCCGCCGCCGACATCAAAAAAAAGTGATATGCTACAACAGAATGTTGTGACTGTTGTTTAAGATTATTCTTCTAAGAAAAATATTGGTTTGTTTTGCCCCGGTATTTTTTCGAAAATCAATGCAAAAATAAACATGTAGAAAGCTTGCGGCGAATATGTTTGGACACCGGTTCGAGTCCGGTCGGCTCCACTAAAAAAAATCCATTGCCATTAGGTGATGGATTTTTTTAATGATTTATTAAATATGAATATGCTAAGGACCAAGCTACTAACTGTTGTATTATTTTTTCCATTTTTATTGAGCGCCCAAAAGTTTGATGTTGACAAAAACCTAATTTTAATTACTCCTGCATTTGAATCGCTTTATTCAACCCATGGTAATTTCTTTTATTCGGGTTCTCTTACATTTTCAAAAAAGCTGTCAAAAAAAATTGAACTCGGTGCCGGTATAGAAAGAGCTTCTTCTCCTATACATCATGATAATGGATTTGTATTGTATAAACTCAGATTTTTACCTGTGCATGGAAATATAAAATATCATTTTAAAAATCTTGGTAAATGGGATCCATACGCAGAATCGTCCTTTGGTATTTCTTTTAATAAATACCAAATTGCATCAGATGATAGCCCTGAGAAAACTTCGACAGTAAATGAAAAAGGTGTTTTTTTATATGCTGGTGCAGGCTTAAGATATACTGTTTTTAACAACTTTTTATTGGTTTCAGGTGTAGGAATAAAGGGTTATAAAATGAGTTTTAATGTAGATGATATTAATCCGCATGGTGTATCTTATCTTGTTGGTGTTTGTTTTAAACTAAAGTGATTTTAAAAGAAGATTATTTTTTTCTCTTTATAAATATTTATTTAAAATATTATTATCAATTTTAATTTTCTTAAAATAATGAAAAACTATTTTGCAGTTTTAATATTGTTTTGTCTCCCTCTCTTTACTATTCAATTACATGCTCAAAATATAGAAGATAAATATCCCATAACAATATTAAATCCCAATGGGACAAAGCAATTGCTCTTTTATTTTACCGGTGATGGTGGGATAAATAATTTTTCTGAACAACTTTGTAATAATCTTGCTCAAAATAAATACACTGTTATTATTTTAAACAGCCGTAAATATTTTTGGAAACAAAAACTTCCTGATTATATGGCAGCTCAGGTTAGTGAGATTATTCAATTTTATATAACCAAATTTAAAAAGAAAGAATTTTCAATAATTGGTTATTCTTTTGGTGCTGATGCAGCAATATTTTATAATACAAGGGTTCCAAAAAATTTAATGCCTTTATTAAAATCAACAATATTATTATCTCCATCAATAGCTACGGATTTTAACGTAAAATTTGCTGACCTTCTTGGCATTGAAAGCAGCAGTGGTCAGTTTAAAACA
>JANLVW010000643.1:0-3895 GCA_031364205.1 Ferruginibacter sp. | reverse complement strand
GATCTCCAAACTCAGCAGGGTATGAAACATAAATATCATCGTGCTTTACAAAATGCCAAAATACACTTCTATAAATATTCCAAGTGTTCATTTTGCCCGCAAATACGGTAGCTAAATTTATTGCAGCAAGTGTAATAAAATAAATTATATAAACTGTTCTTTGCTGCAGTAATAAAGCTATTTTTTTAGGAGAAAACAGTTGCATGCAGGCTTGAAATTTTTTTATTTTGTTTTGTAAAAATCCAATTTAATTAAAATAGACTCGTTAAGTCAATAAGTTGCTGAGAATACGTTTAAATATTTTACTTGGCTTGTTAAAACTGTGCTGTTCTTTGGTTAAAAGATTTTTTATTTTCCTTAATTTTAATGAATGAAATTTAACTATTTAATCGTTCTGATTTTTATAATAAGCTGCAATAACAACAGCGCTGGTAATAAAACCACAAATACAGAGAACTCAGATGCTGTTGCAAATACGAATGGCGAAAATTTGTTTAAAGCCAATTGCGCATCTTGCCACAAACCCAACGAACGTTATGTAGGGCCTGCATTACAGGGCGTTGTAAGCCGGTGGGAAAGCAAAGAACTACTTTATGCATTTGTGAGAAATTCGCAGGAAGTTATTTCCAGAAACGCTTATGCTAAAAAATTATACGAAGAATACAAACAAAGCCCAATGTTGCCTTACCCAAATTTAAAAGACAAGGATATTGATGATATTCTGCGGTACTGCCAAAACTATATTGCAGAATAAAACCTATAAATAATCTTCTTCTTCTTTTTTATTACCGCCTTCAAATAATTTATCTACTGCTCCTGCCATCATAGGAAACTTTTCTTTTACATAATCTTTTACAGCTTCTAAAGCCTTCCTACTTTGTTCGGCAGTTATACCTGCGTTTGTACTTATTTTATTTACTAGCTCTTCCATAATTTTATTTCACTTTGTTCATATCCATATAATCCAATACTAGATTGGTAAATGCATTTACACCAAATTTAAAACTGCTTTCATCTATAAAAAAATCCGGTGTGTGGTGGCTTGTAGGTTTTGCATTTGCAGGCATTGAACCAAGGTTAAAGAAAAAGCCCGGTGCTTTTTGCTGGTAAAAACTAAAATCTTCTGAACCAGTTTTTGCTGATACTAAGATTGCATTGTTTACACCAACTGTTTTTTGTAAAGAAGGCAACATTTTTTGTACCAATGCAGGATCATTATATGTTACGGGATATTTTGAGGAGTAAGGTATAATCACTTCAGCAGTTGCACCGTTAGATTCTGCAGTTTTTGTAACGATCAATTTTATTTTGTCATAAAATAGTTTTTCATCAGCATCGCTGAAAGTTCTTACTGTTCCAAGCATTTCTATTTTTTCCGGAATAATGTTTGATCTGTTGCCTCCATTTATTGCGCCAATAGTAAGTACAGCTGCGTTGTCTGTCAATCTTAAATTTCTGCTTACAATTGTTTGTAAATTATTTATGATTTGTGCAGATGTTACAATTGGGTCTACACTCATCCACGGAGATGCACCGTGAGCACCCAAACCATGTACGATAATTTTCATATCGGATACGGCTGCCATAAAGCCTGCAGGGCGATATCCAATTTGACCCACAGGTAATTCTGCCGCTACATGAATCCCAAAAACCACATCCACATGCGGATTTTCCATCACCCCCTCCTTAACCATTAATTTTGCACCACCTTCTTCGCCCACCGGTGAGCCTTCTTCTGCAGGTTGAAATATAAATTTTACTGTACCTCTTAAATCTTTTTTCATGCCTGCCAAAACTTCTGCAACGCCCATTAACATGGCTGTGTGTGCATCATGTCCGCAGGCATGCATAACACCGGTTTCATTTCCGTTGTATGTTGTTTTTACTTTTGAGGCAAATGGAATGTTTACTCTTTCAGTAATTGGCAGCGCATCCATATCTGCACGCAATGCAATTACAGGTCCTGGTAAACCACCTTTTAAAATACCAACTACACCGGTTTTAGCAGCTCCGGTTTTTACTTCTATTCCTAATGATGTAAGATGTTTTGCAACAATTTCTGCAGTTCTAAATTCCCTGTTGCCCAATTCAGGATTTGCATGAAAATCTCTGCGCCAGTTAATAACTTTCTGCTCAATTGTAGCTGCTGCAGCAATGGCTTTGGTTTGTAAATTATCTTTTTGTGCAAATGCATTTGCACAAATCAGTAGGGAAAGAATTGGTAGGATTTTTTTCATGTTAGTTTGGTTTTTAAATGTTTTATTCCGTCTATTAAGGTCTATAATGTTCAGCAAAGGTATGACCGTGAAGTGAGTGACACAACGATGTTGACCAATGCTGTGTTCTAGTTTGGACAAGAATTCTTTTTGTCCTTGAAAAAATATCATCGAAATAAAAAGTACCGGTACTTATATTTCTAAAAAACACGCTCCATTTTCAGAGACTCAACTTCCCTCTTCGGGGGAGCGAGGGGGCCGCTCTATTCAATATCATATCTATCCACTCTTTCAATTCCCTGCAATCTCAGCAAGGCATCTACAAGATTTTCCAGTTCATCTTTATCGTGCACAAACACTTTTACATTCCCTTCAAATATGCCATCTTTTGCTTCAATTGTCATAGCTGAAATATTTACTTTCAACTCACCACTTATGAGGTTTGTAATTTTATGAATTACGCCAACATCATCCAAGCCTATAATTTTTAAACCTGTAAGAAAAGATATCTCTTTGTTTTTTGCCCATTTTGTTTTTACGACTCGGTGTCCATAATTGGCCATTAGTCTGGTGGCATTTGGGCAATTGGTTCTGTGTATTTTTAAACCTTCGCCTGTAGTTACAAAACCAAACACATCATCTCCTGGTATTGGTTTGCAACAGTTGGCAAGGGTATACATAATTCTATCGCTGCTTTCACCAAAAATAATGAGCTCTGCATCTTTTTTGCTTGGCGCTTTGTATTCAGGATCGTAAGCAGGTTTTTCTTC
This sequence comes from Ferruginibacter sp., assembly GCA_031364205.1. Lineage (GTDB taxonomy): Bacteria > Bacteroidota > Bacteroidia > Chitinophagales > Chitinophagaceae > Ferruginibacter. The sequence continues at coordinate 909 of JANLVW010000643.1, read as the reverse complement.
TATTATTTTTATTGGCTTTGGGGCAACTAGTTTATCACCATGAACAGTAAAATCTTTTAGCTCCCGCAAATCAATTTTTTTAACCGCAATTTCATACTGCAAATCCAGGGTACTTTGTATTTTATAGAACTGGCAAAGCTCTTCCATATTTACGACACTCATGGCTGCACCAATAGCTTCCATCTTGCGTTGCAATGTATATTTTCCATCTTCTGCAATGGCACGTTTTTCTTCTTTTAGGGTATCTTTTATTTTATCTTTAGCCTTGCTGGTTACTACAAATTTTAACCATTCTGTATTAGGCTTTTGTTTGGCACTTGTTATAATCTCTATCTGGTCTCCACTCTTTAATTTATAACTTATCGGTACCAGTTTATGGTTCACTTTTGCACCGATACATTTGCTTCCTATTGCAGTGTGAACGCCAAATGCAAAGTCTAAAGCTGTGGCACCGATGGGCAGCATTTTTACATCGCCTTTAGGCGTATAAACATAAATTTCTTCTGTAAGAAAAGAGGTTTTAAAGTCCTGTAAAAAATCAATTGATTCACTGTCATTATTTGCAAGGCTTTCCCGTATCTGCTGAAACCATTGGTCAAAGCGGCTTTCTTCGCTAGTACCTTCTTTGTATTTCCAGTGCGCAGCCAAACCTTTCTCTGCAATTTCGTTCATGCGCTTTGTGCGTATCTGTACTTCCACCCATTTGCCTTGTGGTCCCATAACAGTTGTATGCAAAGCTTCGTAGCCGTTGCTTTTTGGATTACTCAACCAGTCTCTAAGCCTTTCAGGGCTTGGTGTGTAAGCATCTGTAATAATACTGTAAACTTTCCAGCACTCTTCTTTTTCTTTAGCTGTAGGTGCATTTACCAAAATGCGAATAGCAAATAAATCATACACTTCTTCAAAAGC
>JANLVW010000640.1:0-9965 GCA_031364205.1 Ferruginibacter sp. | reverse complement strand
GAAATATTAACACCCGAAAAAAAAATATTCAGTGGAGAAGTGTACGGTGTACAACTGCCCGGTATTAATGGTCTGTTTGAAGTTTTAGATAGACATGCGCCGTTGGTAAGTGCGCTAAAAAACGGGAAGCTTAAAATATTAGCCGATAAAACGAATACAGATTCTTATACCATTCAAAGCGGATTTGTTGAAGTATTAAACAACAAAGCAACCGTACTTGTTGAAGGTGCTGTGGCATTGTAACACGATAAAATCTTTTAAAAAAAGCCTGCATGTAAATGCAGTTTTTTTTATGGTTAAAATTTTAAAACTGCTTTTTTATTTGTACAAAACTCCACGCACAAAATGGAAAAATAATAAATACTGCAAGCCACCAAATGCCGAAAAAATAACAGGTAAATATTACAGTTATTATTAAATAAAAAGGGTAAAGTATAAATAACATACCAATCAAAACAGAATCGTAATGATCTATTTTTCCAAATTTTTTAAAAGCGAATTTTTGTATAGGAATATAGAGTGGTGCATGCAAAACAAAACCTGCAAATGCGGGTATAGCAAGCAGTATCTTTTTTGTACGAGATATTTTTTGCCGGAAGGTTGATTGTAATTTGGCTGAATCATTAAAATCAATTTCGAAAACTAATTTTTGTAAAGCAATCTTTAATGTGGTATTAAAAAGCTGAATTTTATTACCGGAACCTTCGATTTGAGCAAACATAAAATCTTGCTGTAAAATGTAATTTCCAAAGTTTAAAAAAATGTTTTTACCAAAAGATTTGAATGAATGGTAATTTATACCAAGAGGAATAACCTTCAGCGGAATCCCTTGTTCCCAGGCAGTTATCGCTAATCTTGCAGTTCCTTTTTTTAATGGTCGCAGGTGCCATTCGTTTACACATTTTCCTTCGCTAAATATTAATACGATGCCGTTTTTTTTAAATACTTTGATGCATTCATCAAATGTTTTGTAATTCTCTTCCAGGTTTTCAACGCCTTCACTAACTCGGTACACAGGAAACATATTTAAAGAAAGTAAAAGTTTATGAATGAATTTATTTTTAAAAGCATCTCCTCTTGCAAGAGAGTATATTGGTTGTTTAAAAAGAGAACAAAGTAAAATTGCATCTAAAAAAGAATTCGGATGATTTGCTGCAATAAGCAAAGGCCCATCAGCATTTAATATTTCTTTATTTTTTATAACCAAATACCTGCACCAAATAAACAGCACAAGCTTAGCAGGAAAGTAAAGAATTTTGTAAATCAAATTTTTTATTGGATTTAGTTGTGTTTTGGTAAGTGGAAAATACTATAAATTATTGGAGTCTTAAAAGTTTATCTTTCGTGGAGATTTAGAAAGTTTTTATCTGCAGTGATTTTGCTCGCCTTAATTTAATTGAGGATCTGTTGGATAATGTATTATCATTTCATATTTGCCACCCAATGCGGTTAAACTTAATTGCCAGATGTCTTGTGGAGCTGTATTAAAAATAAGTTGTTTTGTGCTCTGCAGCGTAATCCAGCTGTGCACTTTCATTTCATCTTCTAATTGTCCGGCACTCCAGCCACTGTAACCTAAAAAGAATTTTATCTTATTTATATCTACCGTACCGTCTTTTATATATTTTTTTAGCAATGCAAAATCTCCACCCCAATAAACAGCCTCCGTAATTTCAACAGCATCTAAAAACAGTTCAGGATATTGGTGTATATAATGTAAGGTGTCTGTTTGCACCGGCCCGCCGAGATATACAGGAATTTTAAAGCCATCCATGTCTTCAATTATCTTGTCTAAAGTAGTATGTAATTTTCTATGTATTGCAAAGCCAAACGTACCTTCTTCTTCGTTGTGTTTACAAATTAATACAACGCTTCTTGCAAATGAATGGTCTTTTAAAAAAGGTTCTGCAATTAATAATATACCGTTGTTTGGGCTAATCATGATAATTGAAAGTAAAGAAATTTACGTAAATACAATGCTTAAAATCTGTTAGGATTTAAAAATAAAATCTTTAAAATATTAAAATAATTTTTATAATAAACTATTATTACAAAAAAAAGTGTTTAATCCTACATTTGTAATCGTTTCAGTATAGAGTTCCACCAAAAACATTTCATGAAGAAAACTTTCCCCATTATAACTATACTTATTACAATTAGTTTACTTGGACTTATTTTTTTTCAGGTGCTATGGTTAAAAAGTGTAAAAAATTACCGGGAGCAAAGGCTTAAAGACAATGTTACGAAAGCAGCCGGTCTGGCAGCATCGAGGCTTACGAACGAAAAGCTTGCTTTTATTTACCCAAAAAAAAATGATCTTTTAATAACTCCTGACAGATTGCAATTTGATTTTAGAAAGCATTCTGTAATGCAGCGGTTTAACAAAGAAGAAATTTATACCATCGTAAAAGAATCATTGGCTTCATATGATTTGAAAGGTGTAAGTTTTGAATTTGCTGTTACTGATGACCAGATTACAGGTGACCAAATTGATACCGACAATTTTATGAAAGTTTTTCAGGATTCTCTCAATAACGTTATGCAGTTAATTCCTCTTGTACCTGAAAGCGGCAGTAACCTCGAAAATCTTGTACCACGGGAAGGATTAATAATTATTGTTCCTCATCAAAATACCATTGTATTAAAAGAGCTTATTTGGTTTATTGTCGGCTCTATTGTATTTACATTAATTATTATTGCGGCATTCTTTTTAACGCTTCGAACTTTATTAATACAAAAGAAACTGGGTGAAATAAAATCTGATTTTATTAACAACATGACCCATGAATTTAAAACACCGTTAGCTACAATTTCTCTTGCTGTAGATGCACTTAAAAATGAAAAAGTGGTTGCAGATAAAGAAAAAACGGCTTATTTTACCGGTGTTATAAAAGAGGAAAATAAAAGAATGAATATGCAGGTTGAAACCATACTGCAGGCAGCTTTGCTCGATAAACAGGAAGTGCAGTTAAACTTAAAAAAACTATCTGCAAACGATCTTGTAAAAATTGCGGTTAATAATATTTCACTTCCTGTAAATGAACGTGGCGGCAAACTGGAAATTAATTTTAATGCAGCCAAAGATTTGGTAATGGCAGATGAAGTACATTTTACAAATTTTGTAAATAATTTGCTTGATAATGCCCTTAAATATTCGAAGGAAATTCCGCTCATAAAATTAACCACAAGTAACGTCGGCAATCTTTTACGCATAAAAATTGAAGACAACGGAATAGGAATGACCAAAGAAACACTCTCTAGAATATTTGAAAAATTTTATAGAGCACATACCGGTAATGTGCACAATGTAAAAGGCTTCGGGCTAGGGCTTAGTTATGTAAAATCTATGGTGGAAGCGCATAAAGGCAGTATAAAAGCCGAAAGTACATTAGGGAAAGGAAGTGCATTTACCATATCATTTCCGTTAGCTAAATAACTACATAATTTAGCTATCAACAGTATATCCACATCAATTCACATCTTTATCACAGTTTATAGTCATAAAATCAGCTGTAATGCATAACTGCAGGCACTATAACCCTTGTGGAAAAAAATGTTTTATACAAATAGTGTTCGAAAGTGGGAAAAAGTGTTATTTTGTGTTAGATAGTTACAAATAACTATTCCCTCTTAAACAATGATCAGCTTTTTAGGCGAATATGAATCCACCATCGATACAAAAGGACGTTTCCTTTTGCCGGCAGCTTTTAAAAAGCAGTTGCCAAAAGATGATGGAATTGAATTCGTTCTTAACAGAGGATTTGAAAAGTGCCTCACTCTATATCCAATACAAAGCTGGAAACCAATTTTTGCAAACATAAGTAAGTTGAATGATTTTGACCCTAAAGTAAGATCGTTTCGCCGCTATTTTTTAAACGGTGCTTCGCCTGTTGAATTAGACAGTGCAGGCCGTTTGTTACTCCCAAAAAATTTAAAAGAATACGCTTCGCTTGATAAGGATATCGTACTCGTATCTGCAATTAATAAAATTGAGATATGGGATAAAAAAATGTATGATCAGTTTTTTGAAAATATGACGGATGAAAGTTTTAGTGCAATTGCCAATGAAGTAATGAATGGAAAAGATGGAATTAGTGATTTGTAATATGGGATTAGGAACTCGAATTAACCATTTTCGATTTTAAAGAAAGCAAAAGAATTATTATGATGGTCGACCAAATTACAAATTCCGAATTACCTACTTATCACGCACCGGTTTTACTAAAAGAAGCAATAGATGCATTAAATATAAAAGAAGATGGCGTGTATGTGGATTGCACCTTTGGTGGTGGTGGACACAGCACAGAGTTATTAAAATATTTGGGGCCTAAAGGAAAACTGATTGTTTTTGACCAGGATGAAGATGCAAAAAGAAATGTACCCGAAGATGATCGTGTAATTTTTGTGCCTCAAAATTTTAGATACCTGAAAAGATTTTTAAGGCTGTACAAATTTGAAAAGGTAGATGGGGTTTTGGCTGATTTGGGCGTTTCAAGTCACCAGTTTGATACTGCTGAACGTGGCTTTAGTACGAGGTTTGATGCAGCAATGGATATGCGGATGGATAACCGTCAAACGACAACTGCCGCTACTGTATTAAACAGTTTTACAGAATTGCAGTTGCATAAAATGTTTGAAAGATACGGAGAGGTTACCAATGCAAAAACGCTGGCAAAAATAATTGTAGAACAAAGATTGATAAAACCTTTTACAACTATTAATACTTTTAAGCAAAGCATTTCATCAGTAGTAAAAGGGAATCCAAATAAATATTTAGCACAGGTTTTTCAGGCATTAAGGATAGAAGTAAATGCTGAGATGAAAGTATTGGAAGAAATGCTTGAGCAGACAAAAGTAGTTTTAAATAAAGATGGAAGAGTAGCAGTGATCAGCTTTCATTCCCTTGAAGACAGAATCGTAAAAAACTTTTTTAAAAACGGATCAATAGAAGAACATGAAGCAGATAATGTGTATGGAACAAGAGCGGAAAACCCTTTTACAATTATTACTAAAAAACCAATAACTGCAACTTCAACCGAACAAAAAAATAACACCAGAAGCAGAAGTGCAAAATTGAGAGTTGCACAAAAAAAGTAAATGGCGATCGAAAAAAAAAATAAAGAAACCAAAGTACCTAAAGCTGAATGGAAACAGTTTTTTAACTACAATAGAATAGTTAAAAATATTCCCTTCTTTCTTTTTCTTGCCGTGCTTGCAATTATTTATATATACAATGGTCACCATGCAGACAAACTCATTAGAAAAATTGCTGTTACTGAAAAAAATATTAAGGAATTAGAGTACGAATATAAAACAGTGAAGAGCGATTTAATATTTAGGAGCAAAGCAAGCGAATTGATAAAAGCAGTAGAGCCATTGGGTCTTAAAGAATCAAAATTGCCGCCCATGCTGCTTGAGGAAACTGTAGCTAAAAAAATGACTGATACCATTAAAAAATAATTATCAAAATGGATGTAAAAAAAGACATATTATGGAGAGTTTATCTGTGCTTTTTATGCATGGTTTTACTTTGTGTATTTGTCTTGGGGAGAGCAATTTATATTCAAACTGTACAAGGTAAGTATTGGATTGGTATGAGCGACAGTCTTCATATTAAATCGCAGCCAATTATTGCAGAAAGAGGAACAATCTACAGTGAAGATGGAAATATGCTTAGCACATCAGTACCCGTATTTGATATTTATGTAGATTTTGCTGCAGATGGATTAAGGGAAAAACAAGGGAAACGGTTTAGAGATCATGTTGATTCTTTAAGCTTTTGTCTCTCTAAACTTTTTGCAGATAAAAGTGCTGAAGATTATAAAAACCAATTGCAACAGGCATATGAGGAAAAAGACCGGTATTTTATTCTCAAAAAGAAAATGACTTTTGATCAATATCTTTTGCTGAGGGACTTTCCTTTGGTAAGATTGGGTAGAAATAAAAGTGGTTTTATCATTGATACAAAGGACAAAAGAATTAATCCATACATCCTACTTGCAAACAGAACCATCGGTCTTTCAAGACAAAATCTTGCAAAAAATGTTGGTCTTGAATTAACGTATGACAGTTTGTTAAGAGGTACAACAGGACAGCGTTTGATGCGGTATTCAGCCGGCGCTTATATGCCGGTCGAGGGCTCCGAACTTGATCCTGTAAATGGAAAAGACATTGTAACTACGCTTGATACATATATACAGGATGTAGCAGAAAATGCCCTGATGAAAATGCTGGTTGGCAACAATTCTGTGCATGGTACTGCCATTGTAATGGAAACTGCAACAGGCAAAATTAAGGCTATAGCAAATTTAGGTAAACAACCAAACGGTACTTACATTGAAGATTTTAATTATGGCATAGGCAAAACAACAGAGCCGGGTTCAGTGTTCAAACTTGCCACTTTAATGAGTTTGCTGGAAGATAAATATGTAGACTTAAATACAATTGTAGATTGTGAAGGAGGATCGAAATCTTTCTTCGGTTTACGAATAAAAGATTCTCACATGGGCACGCATGAGACAACTGTAAAGGAAGCATTTGCTGCCAGCAGTAACGTAGCATTTGCCAAACTTGCCTTTCAATATTATCAAAGTCAGCCGCAAAAGTTTTACGATCATTTACATAAAATGAGATTAGATACTTACACAGGTGTTGATATCGTTGCCTCTTCAGGTTTTCCATTAATAAAAAAAGTAAAAAAATGGGGTGCTACTACAATTCCCTACATGGCACATGGTTATGAAGAACTTGTTACACCTCTGCACATGCTTACACTTTATAATGCAGTAGCTAACAATGGTAAATTAATGAGACCTTATTTGGTGAGTGAAATAAAAGATTATGGGGTTTCAATCAAAAAAATTGCACCGCAGGTATTAGACCCACAGGTATGTAGCCCTGAAACAGTTGCCATGTTAAAAGAAGCCATGCTTGAGGTAGTTGAAAGTGCACATGGAACTGCAAGAGCTATAAAGGACAGCACATATAAAATTGCAGGAAAAACAGGAACAGCTGTTACAGCATTAGATAACAAAGGATACAACAAAGGATCAAAAATTTATCAGGCATCTTTCATTGGTTATTTTCCTGCATATGCCCCTAAATATACAATGGCAGTGGTTATACAAAACAGCATTGAATCTAAACTGGTTTATGGTGCTGCGGTATCGGGGGTAGTTTTTAAAGAAATCAGTGATAAGCTTTATGCCCGTTATTTAACTACTGCAACATACAATACTGCATTGCTAAAAGATTCCCTTTCAAATAATGCAATGGGCTTAAAAAATGACATGCGTTCTATACTTGGTTATATGGCAATTCCATTTTTTGATTCCTCACAAAATGGCAACTGGAGAAATATAAAACTTGCGCAAAACACCGCAATATTAAACAATTCAATCGTTGGTTATTCAACAGACAATACGATACCGGATGTTGCAGGTATGGGTTTAAAAGATGCTGTGTATGTCTTAGAAAATAAAGGATTAAAAATAGCATTGCAGGGAAAAGGAAAAGTAATCAGCCAAAGCATTATCGCAGGAACAAATTTTAATAAAGGCCAAAAAATAACACTGTTTTTAAATTAATGTTGAAAGATCTACTATATAAAGTAAAACTTAAAGCAGTGCTCGGCAGTACTGATGTTGAGATTAAATCTTTACATATAGATTCTCGTGCTGTTACAAATGGCGGTTGTTTTATTGCGGTAAAGGGCGTAACAACAAATGGACATAACTACATAGATGCTGCAATAAAAAATGGTGCTGTTGCTATTGTAGCGCAGCAATTGCCAATAAATATTTTGGCAGGTATTACTTACATAGAAGTTGCTGACAGTGCTTCAGCAGTGGGTTTTATGGCTCACAATTTCTATGGTGAACCTTCGGTAGAATTAAAAATTATTGGTGTAACTGGCACAAACGGAAAAACAACTGTAGCCACCATTTTGTACAATCTATTTGAAAAACTTGGTTTCAGATGTGGACTTATCAGCACAGTAGAAAATAAAATAGATGGAACAATTATTCCATCCACACATACAACGCCGGATGCAATTAGCCTGAATGCTTTGCTGCAACAAATGAAGTATGCAGGTTGTGAATATGTTTTTATGGAGTGTAGCAGCCATGCAATAGAACAACAGCGGATTGCAGGAATAATTTTTAAAGGTGCCGTTTTTACAAACATTACACACGATCATTTAGATTACCACAAAACATTTGAAGAATACATTCGTGTTAAAAAATCATGGTTTGATAATTTGCCATCAACCGCATTTGTAATTTCAAATGCTGATGATAAACGGGGTGCAATAATGTTGCAAAATACTGCTGCAAAAAAATACTATTATAGTTTAAGAACTGTTGCAGACTTTAAAGCAAAAATTTTAGAGAACAGGTTAAGCGGTCTGCACATGATTGTAGATGAAAAAGAAGTTCATTTTAAAATGATTGGTGAGTTTAACGCATACAACCTGCTTGCAGTATATGCTGTAGCAACTTTGCTTGGTATACAAAAAGAAGAAGTTCTGCTTGGGCTTAGTAATATTGATGGGGCAGAAGGCAGATTTGATTATGAAGTCAGCAAGGTTGAAAATATAATCGGAATTGTAGATTATGCTCACACTCCGGATGCCTTGTTAAATGTACTTGCAACCATCAAAAAATTAAGGCATGGTCATGAAAAAATAATAACGGTTGTTGGTTGTGGCGGCAACAGAGATAAGGCAAAGCGTCCTTTAATGGCAGAGGTTGCATGTGAGCATAGTGATAAAGTTATTCTTACATCCGATAATCCTCGGAATGAGAAAGCTGAAGATATTTTAAAAGAAATGGAGGTCGGAATAAATGTAGTGGCAAGAAGAAAATATATTACATTAACAGACAGAAGAGAAGCGATAAAAACTGCGGTGAGTTTAAGCAACAAAGAGGATATTGTTTTGGTAGCAGGCAAGGGTCATGAGAAATATCAGGAGATAGAGGGCGTAAAATATGAATTCGATGACAAGAAGGTGCTAGGGGAAATGTTTGATCTGTTGGGAAAATAGTTAATTCGATAATTAGCCAATAAGCTAAAGTGCAAAAGTGTTCAGATATTATTAAATAGAATATAGGTTTTGAATTTATAAAATTAGCAGATTAGCAAATTAGCAAATCAGCACATTACTTTAACTATGTTGTATCACTTATTTGATTGGATAACGCATCACTGGACAAAATCAACATTTCCCGGTAGTGGACTTTTTCAGTTCATTAGTTTTCGGGTGATGATGGCGTTGATTTTATCGTTGATCATTACAACAGTTTATGGTAAAAAATTGATTCGTTTTTTACAAACAAAACAATTGGGAGAAACCGTTCGTGACTTGGGTCTTGCAGGTGAACAGCAAAAAAAAGGAACACCAACAATGGGCGGGTTGATTATTATTCTGGCCATTTTAGTTCCCACTTTATTATTGGCAAATCTTGATAAAGTTTATGTACGCTTAATGCTGTTGTGTACTGTATGGCTTGGTGTTATTGGGTTTATAGATGATTATTTAAAGATACGAAGCAAGCGTTTGGCTAAATTAAAAGGAGATGATTATAAAAAAAGTGACAGTGATGGCCTTGCAGGAAGGTTTAAAATATTTGGTCAGGTAGTAATAGGAATCATAATAGGTGTTACTCTTTATTTCAGCCCAAGTGTAACAGTAAAAAGAGAACTTATAAAATCTGATAATGCTGTAGAATTGCAAAGAGGAGAAAAAAAATTACAGGAAGATACCGTTATGATTGAGGGAAAACAGAATCGATATGAAACGGTAAAAACACCAATTACAACAATTAAAAACCTGAGAATGTCAATTTTATACAATACCTCTTTCGCCCCCAATTTGATACTATCCTGAATCAGGACTTCCGCATAGCGGATATAACTCCAGATATTATTTCTTGATCTGAAACGAAAAAAATCATTTTTTACAA
>JANLVW010000064.1:0-2044 GCA_031364205.1 Ferruginibacter sp. | reverse complement strand
CTTCAATAATTTTTGTGCGGTATAAGAAGTTTCCATTGCACGCATGGTTGTTGTGCCAATAGAACAAATGCGGTGCTTGCCTTCTTTGGCTTTATTCACAATGCTGCAGGCCAGTTCTTCGATCTTGTAATATTCCGCATCCATTTTATGTTTGCTGAGATCTTCAACCTCTATTGGTCTGAACGTGCCGAGGCCGGTATGCAAAGTTACTTCTGCAAATCTTACTCCCTGGATCTCCAGGCGCTTAATTAATTCTTTACTAAAATGTAAGCCTGCCGTTGGAGCCGCAACCGCACCTTCATGTTTTGCGTAAACAGTCTGGTATCTTTCTTTATCTTCTTCTTCAGGCTTGCGCTTAATGTATTTTGGCAAAGGCGTTTCACCCATAAAGTCAAGCATAGTTCTAAATTCTTCTTCCGTACCATCCCATAAAAAACGGATAGTTCTGCCACGGCTTGTGGTATTGTCAATTACTTCTGCAACAAGCTCATCATTTTCACCAAAATAAAGTTTGTTACCAACCCTTATTTTACGTGCAGGATCAACAATTACATCCCATAATTTGTTTGTTTTGTTTAATTCACGCAAAAGAAAAACTTCAATCTTAGCTCCTGTTTTTTCTTTCCGACCATACATACGTGCAGGAAAAACTTTTGTGTTGTTTACTACAAACACATCTTTGTCGTCAAAATATTCCTGAATATCGTTGAAATGCCTGTTTTCTATATTGCCCGTTTTACGGTTTATCACCATCATACGGCTGTCTTCTCTGCGCTTGGAGGGGTTTTGTGCAATAAGATTTAATGGAAGATCGAATGTGAACTGTGATAATTTCATGCAGTAATAAATTTATAAATTGTTATTACATGCCGTGCAGAAAGAATTTCCGCTGAAAAAAAGCCTCATAAATGTAAAGGCACTTATCATGTTACGGCATGATTTTCTTAAAGTGGGCAAAAGTAAGGTTTTTAAGTGGAAATCAGTACTTCAATTTTGAATTTGGAATAGCATTTAGCAATTCTTTTGTATAGATCTGCGTTGGAGAAAAAATAACGTCATCAGCTGTACCCGATTCTATTATTTTACCGTTTTTCATCACCATTATTTTGTCGCTGATGTAATGTATTACCGCAAGGTTGTGCGATATAAAAATGGAAGTAAAATTGTGTGCCGCCTTTAAATCGTTAATTAAATTTAGCACCTGTGCCTGCACGCTCACATCAAGTGCAGAAACACTTTCATCGAAAATTAAAAAATTTGGTTCGAGTGCAAGCGCACGTGCTATGCAAATTCTTTGCCTTTGGCCGCCACTAAACTGGTGTGGAAATCTATTAAAAAAAGAAGTATTTAAATTTACTTCTTCCAACAAATGCATAGCTTTTTCCTTTCTGCTTTTTTGGTTTGATGATGGATCATGAACTTTCATGGGTTCAGTAATTGCATCCCCTATGCACAGTCTTGGATTTAATGATCCGTACGGGTCTTGAAATACAACTTGTAATTCTTTTCTTATTGAGCGCATTTGTGCATTACTTGCTTTGGCAATATCATTTCCATTAAAATAAATATTGCCGGTAGTTGGTTTTATTAATTGAAGTATCACTCTACCCAAAGTTGTTTTTCCACAGCCACTTTCGCCCACCAAGCCTATAGTTTCATTTTTATTTACGGTAAAACTTACATTATCAACTGCTTTATACTGCTCTAAAATTTTTCCAAAAACATTTTTTTTTGCAGGAAAATACACGCTGAGATTTTCAACTTTTAAAATGATTTCCGTTGATACATTTAAAGCTTTTGATGGAGAGGTTGAATTAGTAATTGCTGTACTTTTTTTATAATCATCTAAAACCGCCAATTTTTTGCCTTTGCTTTCAATTGTTGGCAAACAAGCAAGTAATGCTTTTGTATAATTGTGACAAGGCTTAAGCAGTACATCTTTTGCAATTCCATTTTCAACGATTTCTCCTTTAAACATTACGGCAATCTCATCAGCCACATCGGCTACCAAAGAAAGGTCGTGTGTAATTAATAAAATACCCAT
>JANLVW010000023.1:0-1366 GCA_031364205.1 Ferruginibacter sp. | reverse complement strand
GCGCATATTTTGTTTATTTTTCATTTCAAAAATTTAATTTATTGTTTAATTATTTGTGATGAAGTGTTTTCTTCTTTCCTTTTTCTTTCAACTAAACCCATTATTTGTTTGCTGTGCTTCTTGTTTATTTTCTTCACTCACTTTTTAAATGATATTCTTTTTGAATAAGGCGGATCAGTTTTTCTCCTTTTTCTACAAGGCTCTTTTTATATTCAGCAAGACCAATCCTTGTGTTCTTAATATAATGCACCCAACCTGCCAGGTCGCCCAATAACTTTTTATCAACTATACGCAAAGCAGGGTTGTTAGAAGGGCGTACGACTGTATTTGTAGAATTAATTTCATTAAACACAGATGCACTAAAAATCTATACTGCAATTTTTCTGTATTCATTTGTTTCACTCTGCTCCGTTAATTCTAATGATTGTATTTGAGGCAACTCAGAATAATAAGACATAATAGCATTTGCGACCTGTTCCTTTCTTATCATCCTGAAACCTCCGGAGTTTTTCATTTATCATGTTTGTTGGTTTTGGGTTGTATGAATATTAGTTTAGATATTCCTTTACAATAATGGATTTTGTAGTTGCCGAATTTGCCCTCAATCCGGTAATAGCGATATATTCAGCCGATGTTGCAAATTTTTGCAGCTGCTCCATCGAATTCCATTGTACGATGATGAGTCTGTCAGGATTCCAGCCACCTTCAACAGGAATTACTTTGCGGGTTGGGTTTGTATAGAATGCCATGCCACCGGAACGGATCAGGTATTTTCCCTCGAATTGTTTTATGATAGGTTCTACCTGAACCCGGTACTGCTCATAAATGACTGTATCATGCACAGTGATATCCGGGAACATAAATATTTTGGGAGCTTTTGCAACAGTATTGCTTTGATTTTTTTGCGCATACAGGTTTATTACGCAGAGTAATATTACCGGAAGCAGCTTGATAATTTTTTTGGTCATATTTTTTATTTTATCTCGTTAGCTTTTAAGACCCTTAAAAAATTGCCGCCTAAAATTTTATTGATGTCTTTTTTACTGTACCCTTTTTCTACCAATGCTTTTGTAATTAATGGATAGGTAGTAACATCATCTAACTGCTGTGGTGTAAGGTTGATGCCATCAAAGTCGGAGCCAAGGCCAACATAATCAACGCCAACTAATTTCACGATGTAATCAATATGATCAATGAGCATAGATAATGGCGGCCGCATTGGCTCTGCTTCAGCTGTATATTTTTTATACAATAAAGTCATCATGTACCATTCATCCATACCGCTTTTTAAAAGAGAATCACTCTCTGCTTTATGCATTTTTAAAAAAGCTTCTTCTTTCTTATGAAAGCTGCTGTCGATAAAACC
>JANLVW010000630.1:0-11861 GCA_031364205.1 Ferruginibacter sp. | reverse complement strand
ATGTAAAAATAAACGGAAAGCCCGGTAAGGATTATGTGATATCTGAAAGTGGTTTATATGAATTTAAAAAAAATTAATTAGTTATTAAATTGATCATCCAAAATAAAAAAAATGAAAAAAAATAAAATATTACTATTTACTTTTCTGTTCTTTTCCTTCAATGTTTTTGCACAAACATTTTCTAAAGAAGACAAAATTAAGATAAAAGATATTGGAATATCAGTTATAGATTTAATAGCATTAGCTCCTAAAAATTTTGAGGGAATGCGGGGGGAAGAATATGATAAAACTGCAACAAATATAATGTACAAAGCTACAGCAACGCCTAAAATGCATGCAGAAGAATATTACATTACTTACATACCAAAAAATAAAAGGAATTATTACGTTGCTTGTTATAAAACCCGGCACAGCAACGATATTGGCATAGTATCAATTATGCGTTTAGCAGATGTTGATAGTAAATTTAAATTTGTAATGGATAAGGTTAACGAAAAAGATACTGTTAGTGGTACGCTGTATTTTGATGAAGCAAAGGTTGGTAGAATGATATTATATTCAAAAATTGATCTACTTACTTTTACGGTTGGATTGTATGATGATAAATTTACGCTAAACTAAAAATAAATGAAAAAATTACTATTTACTATTGCTTCAGATTTAATTCTGTGTTCTGCATTTTGCCATTCAAAAAAAAGTGAAGCACAACTTTTTAAATACAGTTTTGTAAAATGCATATCTGGCGATTGCCAAAATGGTAAAGGCGTTGCTGTTTTTAAAGCTACTGCCGATTTAAATGCTCCGGTATTTAACCGTAGTGATACAGTAACTTATGAGGGCAACTTTATAAATGGAGAAATGAATGGTGATGGAATTTTGTATCGCAGCGGAGGTTATTACAGTGGAAGTTTTAATAAAAGTTATTTTGTTGGAAATGGAATGCAATTTTATACTAAAAAAGTGAACGGTAAAATTGAACCCGACAGTTCTAAATTAGTACAATTCTATGTATGGGATGATGATGGGTGTTTTAAAATGGGCGGTATTCAAAGAGATGATTTGAAATATTCAGCATCTCAAGACGGTGGCAACAATAAAAAGCATAAAAAATTTTGGGGTGATCCAGAAGTTTACAACAAAAACGAATGGATATTAGAACATGTAAAAGCTTTACATGCATCCAGCACAAAAGTATACACCACAGAAGTTGAAATGGGTAATAATATAACCCATGCTGTAAAAGATATTTATCTGGCAGAAGGTAAATACTCAGAAGTTTTTAACACCGACATGATCGGCACACTAGCTCAGGGATATAAAAAGTATTTTGTTTGTGTTAATGCTGAAAAATTTGCCAAAAAATACCATATCCCTTTTGGGGTAAGTTATTTTTTTCAACTTATAAATGATAAAAACCAGGTAGTAAACCAGCAAATAAAACAAAGTAGTCTTAGGGGTGGCGCATGTTGCAATTTTGAAATATTGCCCGATGGAAAATATACCATTCAAGTAGCATACGACTATCATAATGTATCAAGCGGTGGCGAGAGATTAAATGCGCTAAAATTAGAATTTACATTGTATTCCAATGATTTTATTTACAGAAAATTTATGAAAAATTAAAACGATAAAAATGAAAAAATTAATTACAGCCGTTGCGTTTTGCGTAATATTTACAAATGTATTTGCACAAAAAAATTTTAATGTAATAAACTTTACTGAATTTTTAACCACATCCGGCAATGGAAGTATGCTTGACTATGGCGTGTTTGCTACAAAAGAATCTAAAAGCAAACTCGCTGTAGATAATACCGTTGCAGTCGGTACAATAAATATCAATACTATCGACTCCACTATCACCATAAAAGTAAGTGGAAAGGCAGATGCAGTTTATAAAATATCTACAATATACAACGAAGAAAAAGGTCAGTATAAAAGCAAAACACTAATTATCGCTTGCAGAAATAGCAGCAAAACATACTTTAATTTTAAAATTGAACGAACAGATAATTTAAAAAAAATGAATATAATGTATGTAACATTATTAGAGCTTAACAATGATGGGTACAAATTTACCTGCACTTACTTAAAAGATTTATTTCAAAAATAATACAATGAAAAAATTTATAAATTTTGTAGCAATTTTAATTTGCACAACCACTTTTGCCCAACCAAAATTATCTCCATTAGAACAGGAAGGAACTAATTTTTTTAAAGAAGGTAACAACACAAATGCAATAGCATCATTCGAAAAAGCTTTGGTACAAAGTCCCAATAGCTTATACAGCATTAATGCCCTTACTACTTTATACCACAATGTAAATGAAGAGCAAAAGGCTTACGATATGGCTGATAAAGGAATAAAACTATCGGGCAATGCTGCAAACTTTGTTTATGCAAAAGCTCGTGCTGCTACCTTTTTAAACAATGCTAAAGATGCACTTTCAATAATTGAAAATTATTCAGTAAAAAACAAGGCAGACTATATGCTTTTATTTGTAAAGGGAAATGCATACAATCAACTTAATGATAAGCAGCAAGCACTTTCGGCATACACTCAAAGCATTACAAATAATCCGGAATTCTTTAATAGTTATTTTGA
Organism: Ferruginibacter sp.; assembly: GCA_031364205.1. Lineage (GTDB taxonomy): Bacteria > Bacteroidota > Bacteroidia > Chitinophagales > Chitinophagaceae > Ferruginibacter. Next base: position 9,259 of record JANLVW010000630.1, on the reverse strand, counting down.
AAGGGCAAAAGTATTTGCAGATTTGCAGCGCTACCCACAAGCACTTAAAGACTATGACAAATGTGCATTGTTAGATAAGGAAAATGCAGATGTCTATAATTCTTTAGGTATTGTTTTTTACAAAATGGGTAACCTTGATGATGCACTAATTAATTACAATAAATGCATAGCCTTAGAACCAAGGCAGAGCTTTGCACTTGCAAACCGTGGAGTGCTGTATCGGGATAAGAATTTAATTGATAAAGCTGTTTCAGATTTTGATGCTAGTATAGCTATAAACCCAAAAAACGATGCGGCTTATTTTGAAAGTGCTATTCTGTATGATAAGGCTAAGAATTATCAAAAAGCTTCAACGATGATTAACAAGGCAGTCGAATTAAAAAATAACATGTCAGTTTATTATGGCGAACAAAGTAAAATTTACAATGCTATAGATAAATATGATGATGCTTTAATTGCAGCAAATAAAGCACTCTCATTAGATCCCCAAAATCCTGACGGGTATTTATTTAAATCTGCCGCTTATTACAACAAAGAAAATTTTAATGAAGCAGTAAAAGTTGCTACAGAAGGTATTGCCAACTTACCTAATTATTATTTGCTATACAGCATGCGGGCAGCTTACTACAGGGCATTAAAAAATAATACACTTGCAGATGCAGATGAGGCAAAAGCAAAACAACTTGCATCAAAATAAAATCATATGAAATTCTTTTTGCTCCTTCTTTTTTTATCTGTAACCAACTTTGGGCAGGCTCAATGTAAAAGTGGTAACTGCACAGACGGGAGAGGTACGTATGATTTTAGTTGGTGTTTGTACAAAGGGGATTTTAAAAACGGCAAGCCTGAAGGCAAGGGCACAATGAAGTATGATGATTATACATACACTGGCAACTTTGTAAATGGGCTAGAAGACGGCGAAGGAGAAATTACAAACAACAATGGCAGTAGAGAATCGGTGCAATATAGCAAAGGAATAAAGCAAGTAAGTCACTTAGAAAAAATAGCTGCTAAGGATTACAAACCTTTAAACCCAAAAGATGAAAATTGCATAAGTGGCGATTGTGTAAATGGTTTTGGTACTTATGTATACGCTAGTGGTAATAAATATGTAGGCAATAGAGTAGATTATAAAATGGAAGGCAAAGGCATCTTTTATTTTTCTAACGGAGAAAGATTTGAAGGTACTTTTAGTAAAAATGAAAAAAGTGAAGGCACTTATTTTTATGACATTGGCGCCACTTATAAAGGTACTTATGATAGCAAAGGCAATCAATTAAATGGAACTATTACTTCTAAATACGGTATGAGTTTTCCTTACATAAATGGTAAGCCCATTATACCACCTAAACCTCAAATAGACGAAGCTGCAAATGATAGATACAATAAAGATCAGCCTGGTGGCAGTAACTCACGAAAATCTGGTGTGCTTACATTTTGCCCATATTGCAGCGGCACTGGCAGATTAATTGACAGAGTAGTTACTGGTTCTACATACGAAACTACACATTACAAAAGCTGCTCAAAATGTGGTGGTCAAGGTATGTGGATGAAATAATTTTTCTTAATTCTTAGCTTGTTTTTTATAAATAACTTCTATAAATGCGTGAGGTTGTTGTGTATATTAAAATACCCTCTAGTGGGTATTTTAATATTTAGTACAACAGCTTAATTTGTGGTATAAATTAATTGTATGTAAAAGGTTTTATACAAATTTTTTTGGTTAACGAATGCCATAATCTTAAAGAATTTAAAGATAAAAATTATTAAAATCTACATTCATACTTTTAAATATTTTAAAAAATAAACCTAAAAAAATGATACATCATCAAAAACAGATCTTTCTTATTTTTTCAATAATGGTTATAAGTTTTGGTATAAAAGCACAAGGAAAAACCAGCAGTTCTACATTTTTAGATAAGACTATTTTTTCTCTAAGATTTGTAAAAGCCTTTTCTACAGTTAACAACGATAAACAGTCATCCAATATTAATAATTTGTATAGCAAAGGTTTTCAAGCAAAATTGTTGTATTTAATTTCTGAAAAGTTTGCAGTAGCTGTTGAGCCGATAATTCATAATAAAGGATATACCAACGGTTCCAATAAAGTAAATATTACTTACCTAGATATCCCTTTAAATATAGAAAGAATAAAGTTTAGACCTTTTATAACACCGGAGGATTTTTTTACAATTGGATTAGGTTTTTATGGGGGTTATGCAATTAGTGGTAAAAACGTAAATGGCTATAATAATACTACCCAAAATGTAAAATTTGGGGATGCTAAAACGGATGAACGCACAAGGCTGGATTATGGTATAAATTTTAGTACAACCCTGGCCCTTGCTACATTTATAGAATTTGGGTTTAATGCACAGCTTGGTATAAATAATGTAACACCAAAAGATTTACAAATAAATGGAAATAAAACTACACTTACCAGTATGGGTTTATTCATAGGTGTCAATACAAATATTTTTAAAATGTTTAAAAAATAATTGTTATGCACAATCTTTTAAAAGGAACATTAATAATAATTGCCTGTACAAGTTTCTTTAACGCACAAGCTCAGCCATTATCTAAAGCGGATTTGCTTTTTATAAAAGATATACAAAATACCATTGTAAGCATGGTAGATAAAGTAGATGATGGTTTTGATAATTATATTGTAGAAGGGGAAGTAGTAAAAGATAAAGGGATTGTGCAGTACCCCTCGTCATCTATCGAAACAATGCATTGCATGAATAGCCTAGTATTAAAAAATATAGATAGCAGTGCTAATTTATTAGCTTTTGAATACAACGCATTAAAGCCAATTAACCTTATATATAAAGCAGTAATTGGTATGCCAAAATTTGCTGGTAACATGTGGACGTTTAAACAAAAAATGGATACAGAAAAAAATACTGTAGCCAAATATCTTTATTATGGCGATAAGGCAATTGCTTATTATGTAAAACCTAATAATAACAACTTTTTTTATTTTTATTTTTTAAATATTCCAAAAGGTAATATAATAGCTGATAACGATGCCCCCGATACTTTTATGAGCGACCTTGATAGGCAACTTGATAGCATAGATAATACCATACTAAAACCCGATACTGTAAAAATTGGAATTCTGCAAACAGCTTTAGCTGCCTTAATTGAAAAATGCAAATTTGGTTTTAAGGATATAGTTTTTGCCGAAACCACAAGAGATGAAAATTTAATATACTATCAAGCTGCATTTCAAATACACATGAAAGCTCAAAATTGCCAGGGTATAAAACTTTTGCCAAGTGGTGGTAAATATTTTTTATGCAGTTATACAAAGCAAGAAAATGTAAATATTGCTATTAAAGCAATTGAAGGTTTACAAGCCCGAATCGACAGTAGTTGGCAGATAGAAGATATGGATATGGGAGATGCAAATTTAGTTGGTAAAAAAATTTTTTATCAAGGGAATTATGCAGCTTACACCACTTATATAAAAGATACTAAAGCGTTTTACATTGCCGTAAAAGACCAAACGTATGTAGCAGAGAAACCTAAGGCAAAACAAAAAATTGTAAGTAAAAAGAAAAAATAATCACCCTTAAATTCTTTAAAAATGAAAATATATATATTGTTCTTCGCAGTATTATTTACAAACACATTATTTGCACAGAAGTCAAAACAAACAGTATCTAAAGAAGAAACGAGCACTGATGATCTTAAATATTGGAAGGAAATATCTGAAGCCAACAGACCTAAAAAATTATTAGACTCCGCACAGCAAAGAAAAAAAGATTGTATACTTGAATTCATGAGTCATTTTGATTCTATGGACATGGGCAAATGGAAATTTGATGCGGAAAATAACGCTGCCGATGTAAAAAGTTTACAACAAAACTTAATGCTACTTATTGGGCAAAGTGTAATTGGTTTTGATGATATGAAAAAGAGTATTCAAAGCAAAACGGTCGACCTGATTTTTTACAATACAGAACCAAATGTTTTAATGAAGGCAAGTACAGAATATATTGTTGAAAAAAACAGTAAAACTTCTTATTGTGCTTTTTATAATAATCAAATAAAGAAAGATTTAAGTTTACAAGCATTTTTAGCCATGCCGTCTGTTAATAAATCTACAGTTCCATTAAAGGTAGAAAAAGCAAAATTGGTAAATAATGCTATTGAAAAAACTAGATACAATCTATATCTATCTGATAAAATTGCAGCATCCTATTTTATCAATAAAAATGATAATTCAATACAGGTATATGAACCGGGGTATTAAGTAAACTCTTAAAGTTTTTTTATTAAATCTTATTTTAAAATATGAAATACATTGTCATTATATTTTTGCTCGCATTTAATAATGCACCTGCCCAAAACTTAGTACCATATCAAGTTCAGGATTTAAAAAATTGGGATATGGCTGCACTCTATGGGTATAAAAGTTTGGATTTTAAAATTATTATTGAACCCAAAAATGAAGCACCTAATTTATTTGTAAATGGCTATGCTACATTTCAAAAAAATAAAAAGCTTGGTTTGATAGATACGTTAGGTAATATAATAGTTGAACCAATTTTTGAAAAATTAAGCGATGTTATTGGAGATTACGTTTACGTAAAAGAATTTAATGAGTTTGACAGTTATATACTGAACGTAAAGACTAACAAAAAATTTAAATATAAAACGACCAATATTAACCAACGAATTGAGCTTTCGGATATGCCCGGAATTTTTGTACTCTATTCTGATAATGCCACCTATAAAGATGCTTATGGATTAATGAGCAGTGATGGTACTACAATTCTAAAACCTCGATATTCTTTTCTAGCAGCTATTGATATTGATCTTTTTGCAGTAACAGACAGTTTGGGTAAAACAGGTATTTTTAATACAAATGGCAGCTGGATAATAAAGCCTACATACAAGAATATTGGAATGTTTAATGATGGGTTAGCAAGTTTTGAAAACAATCATAAATATGGATACATTGACCAAAACGGAAAAATAATTATACCTGCTATTTACAAAAAAGTAATCGGTTATTTTGAACACGGTTATGCTACAATGACAAACGGAGCGGAAAATATTTTTCTGAACAAAAATGGAAAAATATGTTTTGATGGATTGGATATAAAAGAAATTTTAGACTCCCGAGATAATTTATTAACTGTGAGGGCAAATAATGATTCATTATTTTTAATGAATAAAAATAATATTGGTTTAAACCAACGGGCAGCAAATGAAATAGCAATTATAGACAGCACAGGATTTTTGTATCGGATTGGTACAAATCTTTTTTTTCAATCAGCAGATACTGTAATTAAAATGCCCGGTACAAACTTTACAAAAATTTCTGCTCTAAATACAGGTTATTACTTTATAGAATCTAAAACAGACTCAAATACTGTTTTAAAAACTGCCACAAATAAATATTTAGAATCTGTTGCGCAACTAGATATGGAAAATGCTCATTTTGGCTGGAGCCGATCTATGGGTATAATAGCAAAATATATTTGGGATAATGAAAAACTTGAAGAAAATTTCGTTAATTATCTCGATAAAACAGGCAAACAATATTCAGATTTTAAAGAATAATAAATTCAGATTTTAAAAAATAATAAATGAAAATTCTTTTAATTCTACTGTTACTTTCTACTAAGGGCGTAGCCCAACAACTGGTGCCATACCAAGTACAAGTTTTAAATAAATGGGAAGATAAGCCTTGGGGCTACAAGGACATAAACTTTAATGTGGTAATACAGCCCATTAATGAAGCGCCAAATTTATTTAAAAACGGATTCTGCGTGCTGGTAAAGAATAATAAAATGGGGCTTATAGATGCAAAAGGAAATATAATTTTAGAGCCTATTTATGAAAAGTGTAGCAATTTAAATGGCGATATAGTAGAACTAACAGATACAGCTATAAAATATAAAGATGCATTTTCAAGTTTTTATGGAAATTCACAAATTTTAGAAAGCTATTTTTTAAATATTAAAACCAAGCAAAAAGCATTTTTAAATGATAAATCAAATGCAGGAATAAAGTGTGAAATGTCAGGTATAAATGGTGTATTTATTTCAAGAATTTTTGATACTGTTTTAAAAAGGAGCTTTTATGGTTTAAAAAATTTTAACAACGAAATTCTGCTCCCAAATATTTATAAAGAAATTAATAAGATGGATGATTCTCATTTAAGGGTACAAACAAAAGATGATTTATATGGATTTGTAAATGCAAAAACATGGGTGCAAATCCCTATCTACAATTATTTATATGGGTTTGATGATGGTGTTGCACTAGTAAAACAAAACAATAAATGTGGTTATATAAACAGTGAAGGGAAACAAACTATACCATTACAATATGATAATGCTTACCGTTTTAAAAATGGATTTGCAGATGTATCAATTAATCACAAATTTTTTGTTATTAATAAAGCCGGTCAAGCAATAATAGAAAGTGATAAAATTAGATATATGCAAGATGCTATAAATAATGTTTTTATTGTAAAGCACCTTAACGACTCCATCTACATACTTAATAAAGATGGGAAAAACCTGGCCGTAGGTGCAAACGATATTGTAACGGCAGATGGTAAAAGTTTTTTACTACTTGTAGGTAAACTGGTTTATTCCTTGGTGGATAATAGCATATCACAGCTTCCTATTGATAATGCGGTAAGTATTGGTAAAACAAAAATGGGATTTTATATTGTAAGTAGTAAGGCCGATAATGAGAAAAATGAAACAGTTTCCGTTTTATAATAAAAGCAACTACAGTAATTGCTAATCAAGAAAAGTTTTTTAAATACAGAGAAAATGAAGATTTACAATTACTAGAAGCATATTGGGAGGTTAAAAAACCGATAACAAATTGGGAAGATGATGTTATTCATAATGTGTATAGTTATATCTCTTTATCAGGTAAAACCTATTCTGATATTACTAAATAAAAATTAATTTATAAAATGAAAATATTGCCACTTTTTATATCGATATTAATATTAAGCAACACATCATTTGCACAGCAGCCAAAGCAAAAAATTGCTAAAACAGACACGAGTTTTTTGGCAAATGTACTTGCAAAATTATTGGACACTAATTATATTGATTTTAAAACGGTTTTAGACTCATTTGCACAGCAGCCAAAGCAAAAAATTGCTAAAACAGACACGAGTTTTTTGGCAGATGTACTTGCAAAATTATTGGACACTAATTTTATTGATTTTAAAACGGTTTTAGACTTAAATAAAAATGGAAATTCAGATAAACGCAATGTAATCTTAGATTATATGAATCAATCTGACTCAATAATTGGTTTACAAAATAGCATAATAAATATTTTGGAGGGGGGTACTAAGTGGTTTGAAAAAAATATTGGTAAGGTTACAACAAATGATGGTACGGCTATTTATTATGAGGCCACACCGGTAAACAATTTGTTTGCTCAACAACATTACGGACAAAAACTTTCACAAAATAATAGCTTGTATTACGCCTTTACTTACACTACACCGCAAGCTGTATCATTGGCAGTAAAAGCAATTGATGAATTGCCTGCTTTAAAAAATAGCCAATGGATGATTTTAAAAAGTATAAATAATAATTCATACGAAACTCAAAAATTATTTTTAAATGGTATAGATGTAGGTTATACCACTTATTTAAAAATTATAGGCAGATTTGAAATTTTTTTAAGAAATAATGGAAAAAAATAATATATGTTACAAAAATTAAAAATATTATGCTTCATTTTTCTTTTTGCTAACGAAGCCCATGCACAAAATTATGGTAGCCCAATGGCAGATTCGTTAATAGTGTGGTTGCAGCGTTTAAAGAACCAAGATTTTAATGGCATAGATAAACCCAATGCCACACCAATATTAGGAGCCGATAAAATGCATTTTGAAAATGGGAATTATACGGGATATGGTGAGGTTTATGAAGATGGGGCTTATATCAGTTTAAAATATTTGAGAAGCAATAAAAACAGTGAAAAAGTTTATAAAAAAGTAAAAAAAGCATTTACTGAAATTTTAAAAGACCCTGCATTTTTATCAGATATTGATTATGATGCAAATTATAATACTATTTTAAAAAATAACGTACCAGTATTACATTTTAGTGCTTCTTTAAAAAAAGGTGATAATGACGAAAATTATTTATACTTAGATATTCAACGACCAATATTTCCAAAAATATTTATGGTAAATGAGGCTAAATACAAAGGTAATTTTTCAACAATTATAAATGATACAAGTGAGCCACAAATATGGGAAGTAAAAGGATACAACAACGGCGAATGGTATCAACGATACAATGGAATATTTAAAGATGGAATTTTAATAAAAGGCTCCAAAACATTTAAAGGCTATGGTGATTTTTATGATGGTACTTGGTATGCCAAAGAATGGGGTAAACACTGCGAAGTAGTTTTTTTTCCTACAAATTCAAAAGATACAGTATGGGGACATTTTAATGATATAGACATGAACTTTTTTTACAGAGATGAAAGATATAGTAGCAATGCTAAAAATGCATATATGGGTTTAAAGCCTGAATGCCCTATGTGGTTGAAAACTGAATATAGCCATGTTTATCAAAATCAAGCACAGCATGATAATATTGCAAGAAATTTAATTAGAAAAACAGACAAAGACCATCTTGGATTGGGTAAGAAAAAAGAAGAAGAACTTGCGGCGATAAATGGCATACAACAAAATTTAATGTTGTTAATTGGCACCGCTGCACTTGGGTATAAGTCGTACATGCAAGCTGAAAAAGAAAGAAGTGGCGAATCTGTTTTTTATTATTCAAAAGCAAATCCATTAATGCTTAGCAACGAAGAAGTAATAGAATCAATTGGTACAAAAACCAATTACATAGGTGCATACAGAACTAAGCAAACCAGAGATATAAGTATGCAAGCATTTCTTGCATTACCATCTACTAACAAGTCTAGCATTGCGTTAACATTAGAACAAGATAAAACTGTAAATGCTACCGAAGTACAGCAATTTAATTTATACTTGGCAGATAAATTAGTAGCTTCTTATGCTAAATATTTAAAACAGGAGTTAAGTGTAATTAAAGTATATCAACTTAGTTTTTAAAACATATTTACACGAAATGAGTGATAATATTTTAAGCAAAGGATTATATTAAAAATATCCTACAGTATTACCTGGTAGTTTTTAAAGCAAAGTAGAACTTGATAAGTTTATGTATTTTATTGCATTATTTTTTTAATGTCTTAAAATTATTTTAAAATATTT
>JANLVW010000858.1:0-1365 GCA_031364205.1 Ferruginibacter sp. | reverse complement strand
GTGAAGTATTTTTTCTGTCATTAAAGCAACATCTGCAGTGCCGGTTGCCACATCTAAAATAATTTTGGGATTAATTTCTTTAAGATATCCAATTGCTTTTTTACGCCATATTATATCAATGCCTGCGCTTAAAAAACGGTTTAAAAAATCGTAGCGGGGAGCAATGCTGTCAAACATATCTGCTACCTGATTTTTTTTACTAAGTTCAGAATCTTTATAAGGCACAATACTGTCGTGTTCAAATTTCGTCGTCATCATTGCAAATATAAGCTGTTTAAAATAGGCTTAGAATAGTACGGTTTGTTTTTGATGCTGATATAAAGTTAAATTTGCGCCATATCTAAAAATAGAAAATGCGAATAAAAAAAGCTACCTACATTATAAGCAGTCCTGAGTATGAAAAATGTCCGGCACCCGACAGACCCGAGTATGCATTTATTGGGCGAAGCAATGTTGGTAAATCCTCTCTTATAAATATGCTTTGTAATAATGATAAACTTGCAAAAACATCAGGATCTCCGGGTAAAACGCAGCTTTTAAATCATTTCGAAATAGTAAGTAACAGTGGTGAAGAGGGTAAAAAAATAGTAGCCGATAAAAAATGGTATCTGGTTGATTTGCCGGGTTATGGCTTTGCGAAAGTTAGTATACGGAGCAGAAGAAAATGGGAGCAGATGATAGAAAATTATTTACGCAAGCGTGAAAATCTTTCGCATCTTTTTGTATTGATAGATGCCAGACACAGCCCTCAAAAAATTGACCTTGAATTTTTAGAAAACCTTAAATTATGGAATATTTCCTTTAGTCTGGCATTTACAAAAAGTGATAAAGAAAACCAGCGCATCGTAAGCAAAAATGTAAAAGATTTTTTAAATGCTATGAAACAAACCTGGCAGTTTTTACCAAGGCATTTTGTGACAAGTGCTGTGAAAAAATCGGGCAGGCAAAAAATACTTGATTTTATTGGGGAAACAAATGAAGATTTGATGGAGAAAAAATAGAAGTGTGAAACAGGATTTGAAACTTAAGATTTGAGAGAACTTAAGTCAATTAATTTTACAAATGAACTGATATTAAAGTAAAAAAAAGAAAAAATCTATTCTTAATACTTATAGCTTTATACCTACCTTACCCCAAATAAAAAGAGAGCCGGTCCCTAACACCGACTCCCTTACTTTACACATGAATCTACCTTACTGTTTTATAATTCTTTCTGTTTGTTTATAATTATCTGTTAGCATTTGCAACACATACATTCCTTTTGTTAGGTTTTGTACATTAATGTTGCTGTTTCCTTTTATTTGTTTACCCGATACTATTAACCTTCCGTTTAAATCAAACAAATTGTACGTAAAATTATCTGTA
>JANLVW010000855.1:0-3646 GCA_031364205.1 Ferruginibacter sp. | reverse complement strand
CCGTTACAAAATTAAACCTAGAAACCCTTCAAAAACATAAGCTTGCAGAAGCCCAACAGCAAAGACTTATAGACAATTCACTGCAGGAAACTAACCGCTTAGATACGCTATGTAATAATCTATTGATTTCATCGCAGATAGAAGGTGGCGGTTATAAAGCAAGTTTTGAAGAACAAGATTTTTCTTTGCTTGTTTCTCAATGTACAAATGAATTTATTTTACGATTTCCTAAAAGAAAGATTATCGAAAACATACAAAAGGAAGTATTTGTGAATGGCGACTTTTTTTTACTGCAGATAGCTGTAAATAATTTGTTGGAAAATGCAATAAAATATTCTCCCAAAGAAAGTACTGTTGAAGTTGTTTTACAAAATATAGAGGGAAAAGCTGTTTTAAAAATTTTAGATGAAGGGATGGGAATCTCCGAAACTGATAAGCAAAAAATATTTCAAAAATTTTATCGTGCTGGCAACGAAGCAACTAAAAGAGCAAAGGGTACGGGCCTGGGTTTATATCTTACAAGCAGAATTTCTAAAAGCCATAACGGGGATATCAAGATTGAGGACAACCCAAAAGCTGGCAGTATATTTACCTTTTGGCTAAAGGCCGAAGCTTAAACAATAATTATGGCCACAAAAAAATATTCTATACTGCTTGTTGAAGATGAAGAAAATTTACAGGAAGCCTTAAAACTTAATTTAGAATTAGAAGGTTATGAAGTAAGCAGTTGCTTTGATGGAGCACAGGCATTAAAAATGGTAGCACAGGAGCATTTTGAATTGCTGATTTTAGATGTGATGTTGCCTGAGATTGATGGTATTACAGTTTGCGAAACCATCCGGCTAAATAATACAGAACTTCCCATACTTATCTTAAGCGCAAAAAACAGTAGTGCCGACAGAGTATTGGGTTTAAAAAAAGGTGCAGATGATTATCTTACAAAGCCTTTTAATTTAGAAGAACTATTGCTTAGGGTTGATAAGCTGATTAAGAAAAGTGAGCAGCTTTCTTTAAAACAACCGTTGCCTGATATTTATGAATTTGGAATGAATAAAATTCATTTTAAAGCAGCAGAAGCTTTCAATAAAAAGGCAGTAAAATTTGAATTAACCAAAAAAGAACTGATGCTTTTAAAATTGCTTATAGAAAATAAAAACGAAGTTGTAACAAGGGAAAAAATTTTACAGGCAGTTTGGGGTTACCATGTTTATCCAACTACCAGAACTATAGATAATTTTATTTTAAACTTCCGTAAATATTTTGAGGAAGATAGCAGAAATCCACGCTACTTCCATTCTGCAAGAGGCGTAGGCTATAAATTTACAGATTAGCAAAACCTTTATTTTATAAGTAATTGTATAATGTTCTGTGCTTTCTTATACATGTCATTTAATTCTACATTTCTTTCAAACGGTGTATAAAGTTGCCACTCAATTTCTTTAATTAATTCCTGAGTTTGTAAAATTATGCTGTTTCCTACACCTTCCTTATCCATAACAATTGCTAACCTTTTATTGTTTAAATCTTCCAAAGAAATATTAAACCTTCGGGCTAAAAAAGTTTTCATTTCATCATTAATTATTTTGTAAAAACTAATGCACTCGTTTCTAAAAAGGCAGTCTTCTGTTTTAGTAAGTGGATTTTGCTGAGGATGATAGTCTGGTATTTTTTCCTGATCATTCTTGAAGTTATTCTTAAAGGCTTTTTCGGCAACAATCTTTTTGTCCTTTGTCATCCAAAAAATTAAACCTGCAATTATTAAAACTATGGCAAAAAAAAGAATAAGAACTATATGGTTCACTGCTGTTTCAAAAAACGATAATCCTTCACCCGGTCTTTTGTCCTTACTCTTTTGAACAGCAGCAGTTGTCTTTCCTTTAATAATGGTAAATGATATGTTTTTTGTACTACTGGTTTTGTAGCTTTTTGTTATTGGATCAAAGTAACTGAAACTGATGCTAGGAATATTGTAAGCACCTTCTTTAGCAACAGCAAATGGCACTTCAAAAGTTTTGCTGCCGCTTATAGGTACGGTTTTATTATCAGTATTATCAGACACTTTTGCATCAAACATTTCAAAATTCGATGGCCATTTTATATCCGGTAATGTAAGTAAATGCATATTCCCTTCACCCGTAACTGTCACAAAAAGTTTTACAGTTTCATCAGTTGTAAAACTTTCTTTTTGAAGTACAGCTTCAATTGTAAAATTCCCTACAGCACCTTTAAAACCGGCAGGCTTACCGGTTTCAGGTAAAGGTTTTACATTTATAATAGTTGGTTTGGTACTCAGTGCAACAGTTTCTGTAACCAATGAATTAGGATCAATATTGTAATTATTCCCATTAATGCCGCTGTATTTTATAAAACTTATTTTATTGTCTAATGTAGCAGATTCAACTTCTATTGGCCCCGGTTGCAGCGGATATAGCTGGGCTTTTCTGATGCAGTAAACATTGTAAGATTTACCGTTAAGTTTTTCAGTTGTAAAGCCGGATGCATCATTGGGTTGTAACATTTCTATTACAGAAAAACCATTAAAGGAAGGGTTTTTAGAAAGATTACTTTCGCTTTTTAACCGTGTATATAATTTATAAGTAGCAAGCAATACTTCACCAACATAACAACTGCTTTTATTAGTCTGCAAACGAAGCTGCATATTATCATTTACTTTCTTCTGAATGTTTTCGCCTTTGCGCAAAATATAATCGCTGAAAGTTGTTTGTGCCTGCGGTTCATTAAAAGGATCGTAGCCGGAAAGCATTGATTGCATTGAAGCGGCTCCTGAATTGTTTTGAGATGACCCTGCAGATTTATTTTTTGATACAACAATATTTATTGCGTTACTTTTAAAAGTATGTCCATCAATTAAAGCAGTAGCCGGGGGTATTTTGATAGTACCCATTTTTTTTGCGAGCAAAACATAACTCAAGGAAATATACTGGCTAGTTTCACCATTAATGGTATTTTGTTCAGTTGTGGTACTAGGCCCACTTACAACGTTAAATTCATTTAATGGTGGAGGCGTAATTTTTTGTACGTTAGTTCCATTTGCAACAGTAAGTGACAACGTTATATATTCATCTTTGCCGGCAGTAGTAGGTGTGGCTGTAGCTGTAAACTTTGTTTGTGCTGTAACTTTTAAACCCAAACAAATAAAGAGTACGCAATAAAATATTTTCGTAAAAAATAAATTCATAATTCAGTTATAGACCAGAAGGCAAAATTAAATAACAATGTTGGCGGGACAGTTTCTTTTATCACAAAAAAAATTAAGAAACTGTTAATTACAAATCACCAAGTTGAGGTCTTAATATTATTTCTTCGGGAACTGCAGCGGGGCTCATTTTAGTACAGGCAATTATAATTCCCGCAATATCATCAGGCTCCATTATTCTGTTGCTGCTGTTATCAAATCCCTGCCAGGAATCTGTGAAAACTGCTCCCGGAAAAATGGCTGTTACTTTTATATTGTAGTCTTTTAATTCGTGCCTTAAATTTTGACTAAACCCATTCATCGCAAATTTGCTGATGCTGTAGCTGCCACCACCATTGTATGCCTGTAAAGCTGCAACTGAGCAAATATTAAAAATATGTCAGCTTCTATTAATTTTCATTTGAGGAGCTAAATATTTTGTAACAAAAT
>JANLVW010000833.1:0-1089 GCA_031364205.1 Ferruginibacter sp. | reverse complement strand
AAATTGATATTTTAATAAACAACGCAGGAATTTCTATGCGGGCAGAATTGAAAGATGCAGATGTCTCTATTTTCAAAAAACTGATAGAAATAAATTATCTCGGAACTGTATATTGTACAAAACTTGCCCTTGATAGTTTATTAAAAACCAAAGGAACAATTGTAGGCGTTTCATCTATTGCAGGATACCGTGGTTTGCCGGGCAGAAGCGGTTACAGCGCCAGCAAATTTGCTATGAACGGCTGGCTCGAAGCAGTGAGAACTGAATTACTTGATGATGGTATAAATGTTATGTGGGTGGCACCGGGCTTTACAAAAAGCAATATCAGAAATGCCGCTTTAAATAAACATGCGGAGGCACAGGGAGAAAGCCCACTGGATGAACAATCGCTGATGTCGCCCGAAGAAGTAGCACAACATATTTTAAATGCTGTAGTAAAAAGAAAACGCACACTGGTCTTAACTTTTACGGGTAAACGTACCGTGTTTATGAATAAATTTTTTGCAGCTTTCACTGACAGGCTTACCAAAAACTTTTTTTATAAAAAAGGAAAACTTGTAAAATAGCTTAATAACTGCAGGTAGATTATATTGCAGGCTAAATTATTTTTTACCAGATGCCTTTGTTAACCCTCACAAGCGATATAGGTTTACAGGATTTTATGCCTGCCGCAATAAAAGGACAGATAATGCAGGCTGACCCTACTTTTAATATTATAGATGTAACGCATTTACTTTCTCCTTTTAATTATCCTCAAGCTGCTTATGTGTGCAGGAATGCCATAAAGAATTTTCCTTCGGGTACTTATCATCTGATACTTATTAATTTATTTGACGAAAAATGCGACCACCTCCTTTTTATAGAACACAATGGTTATTACATTGGCTGTGCAGATAATGGACTCATCACCATGATACTGGAAGAAGAACCTCAAAAAATTACAGCACTTACACTGGGAAAAAACCAGCCACGTAACATACTGTATTGCACAGGTATTTTTGCAAAAGCATTTAGTAAGCTAGCTTCAGGAATTCCTTTCGCTGAAATTGGGTACCACGATATTTCGATAAAGGTAAAAAATCCATTGAA
>JANLVW010000808.1:0-2111 GCA_031364205.1 Ferruginibacter sp. | reverse complement strand
AATATTTTCTGTAACAACAATACCGTCATCTACCACCAAACCGGTAGCTAAAACAATACCCAACAACGTCAGAATATTAATTGAAAAACCCGAAATGTACATGATGAAAAAAGTGGCTATTAAAGAGATCGGAATATCGATCAATGGCCTGATGGCAGTTAGCCAGTCACGGAAGAAGAAGAAAACTACCAATACAACAAAAACAAAAGAAATTAAAAGTGATTCTTCTACCTCACTAATAGATTTACGTATGTTTTGAGTATTGTCGAGCAAAACATTGAGTTCAATATCTGACTTATTAAGTTTTTTAATGGACTCTAATTTTTTATTAAAATCGTTTGCTATCTGAATATTATTTGCACCGGGTTGAGGAATAATTACAATACCAACTGCATTTACACCATTGTATTTCCAGCCCGATTCTAAAACTTCTGGACCAATTTCTACCCTTGCAACATCTTTTAACCTTACAATGCCGGCAGCGTCCTGTTTTATAAGCAAATTCTGAAATTCTTTTTCAGAGGAAAGTCTGCCGACCGTTTTAATGGTAAGTTCTGTATTGTCGCCATAAATTTTACCCGGAGGAAGATCAATGTTTTCAGCGTTTAAGGAAGTTCTGATATCGCTAAAAGTTACGTTAAAGGCAGACATCTTATCTGGGTTAAGCCACAAACGCATGGCATACCTTTTTTGACCGAATATGTTTACTGAGCTTACCTGATTAATAGTTTGAAACTGCTGCTGCAACACGTTCTCCGCATAATCACTCAACTCCAATAATCCTTTCGAACGACTTTGCACTGCAAGTATTAAAATAAAATCACTGTTAGCATCTGCTTTTGTAACAATTGGCGGTGCATCTATATCCTGAGGCAAAGAACGGGAAGCCTGACAAACTTTCTCTCTCACATCACTTGACGCAGCTTCAAGGTTTACCCCCAATTCAAACTCAACAGAAATATTGCTGTTACCCAAAGAGCTGGAAGATGTAATTGTTTTAATTCCTGGAATGCCATTAATCTGTTTTTCCAGCGGTTCTGTTATCTGGCTTTCAATAATATCAGGATTTGCACCCGTGTAAGAAGTACTGACGCTCACAACTGCAGGGTCAATAGCGGGATAATCTCTGATGGCAAGAAAACTAAATCCAACAACACCGAATAAGATGATCATTAAATTTAAAACGGTGGCAAATACTGGCCGCTTTAGTGATAATTCAGATATATTCATGAAAATAAAAACTTAAATTGTTTAATAACTGGCAGCGGAATCTTTGGGCAGCAATGTTGCTAATTTTTTTACAGACCTTACTTTTACTTTATCCTTTGGCCTTGCAAACAAAACACCTGTAACAACAACTGAATCGCCCACATTTAAACCATTAACTATTTCTACAGAATTTGCCTGCCTTATGCCTGTTCCAACATTTATAAAATTTGCAATTCCTCCTTTTACAACAATTACCTGATTATTTTTATCGTTTGGTATAATACAATTGGTAGGGACAACAATAGCAGTTTTGCCAACACCTGCGTTTAAAAAAACTTTTACAAAAGCTCCGGGGTTAATGTTTGATTCTGATAATATTGCCCTAACTTTTAAATTACGTGTACTGGTATTTGCACCTGGTTCAGTTGCAACAATCATGGCTCTTCCCATTTTATGTGATGATGCATCCAGCTCAACATCCAACACAGATCCTCTCTTTATTATATTGCTGTAGTTTTGTGGAACGGTAAAATCGATTTTAATTTTAGAAGTCTGTTGTAGCGTAGCCAAAGTAGTGGCAGGCGTTACATAAGCCCCCGGGCTAATTTGTCTTAGTCCAATAACTCCACTAAACGGCGCCTTAATTATTGTCTTATTTATTAAAGCTTGTGTATAAACCATATCGGCTTTAAATGCATTTACCTGGTTTAAAGCAATATCATAATCGCTTTGGTTGATACCATTTACATCTAACAATTGTTTGTAACGCTGGGTAGTTTTTTGTACAAGATCTAACTGTACACGTGTTTTTGCAAGCTGTGCCTGAAGGTCTGCATCGTTAATTTTTGCAAGAATAGTTCCCTGAGCAACACTTGTGCCTTCCGCAATATTGAGGTAAGTTA
>JANLVW010000792.1:0-1022 GCA_031364205.1 Ferruginibacter sp. | reverse complement strand
AGGCAAATCAGCACTCTGCGGAAACTTCCATGGCTCAGCACCATTGGCAATATAACCATCACTCAATAAAATAACGGGCGAAATGTGTTGTACCGAAATGCGCACCGCTTCAAAAGCCGCACTAAAACAAACGCTCGGTGTGCTCGCTGCAACAATAGGCATTGGGCACTCGCCGTTTCTGCCATAGTATGCCTGCATTAAATCGCTTTGTTCTGTTTTTGTTGGTAGCCCTGTGCTTGGGCCGCCACGTTGCACATTTATTATAAGCAAAGGTATTTCCAGCATTACTGCAAGCCCCATGGCTTCTGCCTTTAACGCCATACCCGGGCCGCTCGTTGTGGTTACACCAAGCAGTCCACCATAGCTTGCGCCAATGGCACTTGTAATAGCTGCAATTTCATCTTCGGCCTGAAAAGTTTTTACACCAAAAGCCTTGTGTCTGCTCAGTTCATGCAGAATATCTGACGCCGGTGTAATTGGGTAAGAACCTAAAAATATCGGTAAGCCACTTTTTTCCGATGCAGCAATAAGCCCATAACTCAAAGCCTGGTTGCCCATCATAGAACGATAAGTGCCGGGCTCCATAATGGCTTTTTGGACGGAGTAGCGTGCAGAAAAAGTTTCGGTAGTATCGCCAAAGTTGTAACCGCTTTGCAGTGCCTTTACATTGCTCTCCAGTATCTCAGGTTTTTTACCAAACTTTTCTGTAAGAAAACGAATGGTATTGTCCATGCTGCGGTTGTACATCCAATATAAAAAACCAAGTACAAACATATTTTTTGCACGGTCTTTTTCTTTGGTGCCCATGGTAATTTCCTTCAATGCCTCCCGGGTCATTTTGGTAACATCCATTTTTATCAGTTCATACCCATCAAGGCTATGATCTTCCAACGGATTTATTCCATCGGGATAATTGGCAAGTCTTAAGTTTTTTGTATCAAATCCATCTGTATTGGCTATTATTTTCCCGCCTTTTTTAAGGCCTTTTAAATTTACTTTAAGGGCTGCAGCGTTCATGGCTA
>JANLVW010000052.1:0-1449 GCA_031364205.1 Ferruginibacter sp. | reverse complement strand
GCATTAAAAAGTGGTTTTATGAGCCTCATTTTAAAGCGAAATGAGCCCTGCAAAAATTTACGTCTCCATGCAAAGTCATTTTTTAATGCGGCTTAATTAAGCTTGTATGTGTTTCAGGTAAAATTCTGCAGAAGATATTTTTTGAGAAAAAAAGTTTTTTCACAGTCTGACGAGCAGAGCTTGGCGTTGTTGGGGTATTGAGCAACTGTCCGGAACTGAAGCTAAATTTATGTTTGCAAGGTTCCTTTGATAAACAATCCTGCAAAGCGCAGTGTTTTTTTTATTATTTTACAGCATGTTTACCAAAAGCAATAAAGGTTGGCGGCTTTTTATACTTACCGGGTTTTTGTTGATGTATATTGTTGCTCCAGCTCAAAAAAAGATAGGTTTAGATTTAAATAAATGGGCAACTATATTAAGTGAAGCTACGTTTAACGACACAAACAGTATTGGAAGTCTTACCCAACAGTTGGTAAAAACTGATTCTGTGAAAGCAGTTCGTTTTTTGGATTCTCTTGAAGCATCAGGTAACTCGAAAGGGTTTGTTTTTAGAACCTATTTCTGTATGATAAAGGCAGATGTACTCTATTCAAAATTTGCCGGGTACGATAAATATAAAGACCGAGAAGCGAAAGCATTGCAACCTATTAAGGAGCAGATAATGAAACTGTATGCCGATGCGCTGGATGCAGTTTACCATATTGATAACGATTTAACAATTGGGTGGGTATGCTTCTATTCTGCAAGACGAATGCGGGATTTTGGAGAAACAGCCTTAGCGGTGATGTACTCAAAAAATGGTGTTGATCTTTTTGAAAAAGTTGCGTATGCTGTAGAACCTCCTGTTTATACTGATCTTGCAGAATTGTTATATCAGGTTAGGGAATATGATGAAAGCATTGGCTATGCAAAAAAAGGAATAGTGGGATGGAGGCAATTAAATTATGAAAAAGAATATAAAGATCCATACAAATTCAAGATCAGAGCGTTAAATACAATAGGCAATAGTTTTTATAAAAAGAAACAAACTGATTCTGCCAATATCTATTACCATCAAGCATTATCATTGGCTACAAAAAATAATGATAAACTGTTAGTTGGAAAAGTATTGGGTAATATTGGCATTATCCTTTACGCACAAAATAAGTTTGACACAGCCCGCTCCTTTTTTCAAACCAATTATGAAAATAGTAAGGACGATAGTATTTATAATGAAGCAGCAAATGCACTGCAATGGATGGCAAAGGCTAACGTGAGCACAGGAAATAAAACAGTTGCCTTAGCCGAAGCAAGAGAAGCCATTCGTCTTCTGGGAATATGGCCCGACAGAAATTATCTGCGGGATACATACCGTACGCTGTCAGCCGTTTTTAGGGCTTTGCGTAATTATGATAGCGCCTTTTACTACAACGACCGTTATACACAGCTAAACGACTCACTAGAAAAAGT
>JANLVW010000617.1:0-1863 GCA_031364205.1 Ferruginibacter sp. | reverse complement strand
GTGGCGGCGGCGGCGGATAATTTAGAATAAGCTCTGCACGGCAAATTTGCGAGTGATCATCTTTATCTACATCACTGTTGCCGGATTTGCTTGCACTCATGCCTTTTATCAGTAAAAGACGATCTTCATTTACGCCTCTGCCAAGAATATAATCTCTAACAAATAATGCCCTGTCCAGAGCCAAATATTTGTTTATAGAATCATTTCCTTCTTCAAAATGCGCATAACCAAATACAGAAAGCGTTATACTTTTATTTTTGTAAAGCAGATTTATAACACTGTCTATTACTTTAAAAGTTTTTGGATAATATAAAGCTGATTGTCGGTATTCGAAAGGAACAATGATAAGTCCTGAATCAGAAGGTGGTCGTTGAGATATGCTTAATTGAGATGTTGCTTTTCCAATTCTTACGGGAACAGTTTGTGCATTAATTTCAAGTAGAATACAAAACAATAAAAGTAAAACAAATAGGTATTTCATGAATGCTGTAAACTACGGATGTTGGGCATTTGCAATAATTGTACCGATAAAAATTACATAACATTTTCTCCTCTTTTGCAATTGCTAACGATCTTTAACATCTCCTGTTTAATTTTTCCCTAAATTAACATTACTAAAATTTTGCAATGAAGTACTTTTGCCGCAAAATTAAAAACCATGGCATTAGTAGGAAAAAAAGCACCTTATTTTGAAATAGCTGCAGTAATAAATGGCGAAGAAATTATTGAAAACTTTAGCCTCGATCAATACATCGGAAAAAAGAATGTAATTTTCTTTTTCTATCCAAAAGATTTCACGTTTGTTTGCCCAACAGAAATACATGCTTTTCAGGATAAACTTGCTGAGTTTCAAAAAAGAGATACTGTTGTAGTTGGATGTTCTACAGATACAGAAGAAACACACCTTGCATGGTTGAATACAGCAAAAGATAATGCAGGCATACAGGGCGTAACTTTCCCGATTGTAGCTGATGCTGCAAAAACAATTGCATTAAACTACGGCGTTTTAGGTGGTGAGTACAGTTACAACAACGAGACAAAATTATGGTCGTTTGCGGGTGCTCCAATCGCTTACCGCGGTACTTTTTTAATTGACAAAGAAGGAACAGTAAGACACGAATCAATAAACGATTTCCCGTTAGGCAGAAATATAGATGAATACATCCGTTTAATAGATGCTCAGCTGCATGTAGAAAAATATGGTGAGGTTTGTCCTGCAAACTGGGAAGAAGGAAAAGAAGCAATGACTGCAACACAAAAAGGTGTAGCACAATATTTTTCTACAAACTAAAATAAATAAATATGTTAATAGAATTAGCAGAAGATAATTTTCAAACATTGTTGAATGAAAATACAACTGTTGTAGTGCAATACACAGCAGCCTGGTGCGGAAACTGCAGAGTGATGAAACCAAAGTTTAAAAGGTTTGCAGGCGAAAATGAAAATGTAGCATTTGTATTGGTAGATGCTGAAAAGTTTCCGGATGCACGAAAATTTGCAAACGTAAGTAACCTACCCACATTTGCATCCTTTAAGAATGGCGTACTTTTAAACCAGGTGCAGACCAATAAAGAAGATGTACTTAAAACCCTTATTAATGAAGCTACCGTTAATTAAACAGATACAAAGATCTGCAACAGCAGAAGAAATAAATACCACCATCAAAGTATTGGAAAATATAAGCGAAGTGCCTTCTTTAAAACCCGATGAAATTGATGTGATTGGCGAAATGATATCCAATTTATGTGGTGCTTTAGAAGTACACGAATCAATATCAAACGGCTTGTCAGAAAAAGATGCGTTGAATGGTTTTATGAAAAAAGTTTTGGGTTCTATTGACCAATAAAATAATGTATGAAGAAA
>JANLVW010000703.1:0-1682 GCA_031364205.1 Ferruginibacter sp. | reverse complement strand
TTCAATTAATAATGTTGCTTCTAAAAGGCAGCAATTGTTTCCAAAAGCTCTTTCACCATTTCATTGGTTACATCCAAATGGGTTACCATTCTTACCTGAGTTGGCGAAATTGGCAAACATAAGATACCGTAAGTTTTCATTTTTTTGCAAAACTCGGTAGCGGTGTAATCTCCCAACACCTCAAAAATTACAATATTCGTTTCCACCGGCATCATTTTACCTGTAAAATCTTTATTAAGTAGCGCTTCAGCAATTTGCTTAGCATGCTGATGATCTTCAGCCAGCCTTTCCACATTATTATGTAAAGCAAATAAGCCTGCTGCAGCAATATACCCTGCTTGCCGCATGCCGCCGCCCATTACTTTCCTCACACGCCTTGCTTTTTTTATAAAATCAGTTTTTCCTAATAATACACTTCCAATAGGAGTGCCTAAGCCTTTACTTAAACATATTGAAATGCTGTCAAACATTTCACCATATTGTAATGGATTTTGTTTTTTTGCAACCAAAGCATTAAAAAGCCGGGCACCATCTAAATGCAGTTTTAACCCATGCTCTTTGCACACTTCCTGTATCTGTAAAATATCTTCTATTTCATAACAACTTCCTCCGCCACGGTTGCCCGTGTTTTCCAGCACAACCAATGATGTATGCGCTTTGTGGACGTCATCAGGATTTATTGAAGCAACAACATCTTCAGCAGTTATTAAACCTCGGGTACCATTAATTGTTTTTACCTGGCAGCCGCTGTTAAAAGCAATGCCACCTCCTTCATAAATATATACATGGCTTATTTTATCACAAATAACTTCATCGCCCGGCTGGGTATGGCATTTAATGGCAATCTGGTTTGTCATAGTGCCTGTTGGGCAAAATACGGCAGCCTCCATGCCAAACAACTCCATACAGTATTTTTCCAATTCGTTAACTGTAGGGTCTTCGCCAAAAACATCATCACCTACTTGGGCGTCAAACATTGCCTTCAACATATCGGGAGAAGGTTTGGTAAAAGTATCAGAGCGTAAATCTATCATTTAACAAAAGTAAAAAAAAAAGAGAAAGAGTAAAGTAGAAAAAATTTTGTTCAAATTGTTGATAACATTATTTCTTTACAATTATAAAATTTCGTTTATGTATAACAAGATCCATCCTTTATAAAAAGTTTTTTAGCACGATATTTGCATATAAATATAATTATTGAAATAACAAAATTTATTGAGTCATTTTTTTGCAGAGCAGGTTTAATTCTGTAACTTTGCATTCGCATTTTGTATAAAATGAACTTCACCCTAGAATATAACAAATACAATGAGGCAATTAAAAATCGCAACCCAGATTACCAACCGTGATTCTCAAGCTGTTGAAAAATATCTGCAGGAAATTTCTAAAATATCAATGATCACTCCCGAGGAAGAAACCATTCTTGCTCAAAAAATAAAAATGGGTGATCAGCGTGCGCTTGACAAGCTTGTACAAGCTAACCTGCGTTTTGTGGTTTCTGTTGCAAAGCAATATCAACATCAGGGTCTTTCTTTATCTGATCTTATTAATGAAGGTAATTTGGGGCTTATAAAAGCTGCCCAGCGTTTTGATGAAACAAAAGGTTTTAAATTTATTTCTTACGCGGTTTGGTGGATTCGTCAATCAATCTTGCAGGCCTTGGCTGAACAGGGTCGCTTGGT
>JANLVW010000642.1:0-6310 GCA_031364205.1 Ferruginibacter sp. | reverse complement strand
CCCTTGGATTGAGGTGCTTATCTATCAATGCATATAACTGTGGTTGCGTAAACTTAGGCTCATCTCCCTCGTTATGTCCGTGCCTGCGATAGCAAACCATATCAATAAAAATATCGCTGTTAAATTCCTGTCTGTACCGGGTTGCAATTTCTGCAACTTTTACTACAGCTTCCGGGTCATCGCCATTTACATGCAATACAGGCGCCTGCACCAATGCAGCTATAGATGTGCAGTAATCAGAGCTGCGAGCATCATCAAAATCTGTCGTAAAACCAATCTGATTATTTATTACAAAATGTATAGTACCGCCGGTATAATAACCTTTAAGGTTGCTCATTTGCAAAACCTCATACACAACTCCCTGCCCTGCTACAGATGAATCGCCATGAATAAGTATCGGAAGAATTCTATCAAAATCGCTGTTGTATAAAACATCGGCTTTGCTGCGAACATATCCAATAACTATAGGATCTACCGTTTCTAAATGTGAAGGATTTGGACAAAGTTTTATATTTATTTTTCTGCCGTTAGCAGTTTCTATTTCGCTGCTAAAACCAAGGTGATATTTTACATCCCCGCTGCCCATTGTAGTATCCGGTGTAGCTGTACCTTCAAATTCTGTAAATATCTGCTCATAAGTTTTACCAAGCACATTGGCCAATACATTTAATCTGCCTCTATGCGCCATGCCGATCACAGTTTCTTTTACATCATTTTCTGCAGCAATATTTAAAATTGCATCAAGCGCTGCTATGGTGCTTTCTCCACCTTCCAGGCTAAATCTCTTTTGCCCAATATATTTTGTGTGAAGAAACTTTTCAAACATTACACCTTCATTTAGTTTTTGAAGAATGCGTTTCTTTTGTTCGAGGGAAATTGGTTTGTGAAAACCGGCTTCCATTTCATTTGAAAGCCATTGTATTTTTGTTAAATCATTTAATGCACTGTATTCTACACCTACATGATGTGTATACGATTTTTGTAAATGTGTTACTATATTTTGAAGCGTTGTTTTACCAAGATTTAAAAAATTTCCTGCTTCAAACTCAGTATTAAAATCAGTATCTCCCAAATTAAAATTAGATAATTCCAGATTCGCATGCCTGTCTTTTCGCTCTTTCAAAGGATTTGTTTTAGCAATCAAATGCCCTTTTTTTCGGTACGATTGTATAAGTTGATAGACTGCAAATTCTTTTGTTAGATTTGAAACCGGGGCTTCTGAGGTTTCCTTTACTACAGGTAAAACTTTTCCGTTGGAAGTGGTTCCGTTTGCTACTGCAAAATCATAACCTTCAAAAAATTTCTTCATTTCTACATCTACACTATCCGGGTTTGTAACGTAATCATTGTATATATTCTCAATATAAGATGGGTGTGCATTTGTTATGTATTGAAAATCCTTCATGTTTTTGAATTATAAATTTTGTCCTTTTAGGCTTAATTAGGGTGCAAATATCGGATTTTAATACTTAAAAAATGTTCTGCTATATTTGCATTCCAAAAAAATGAACTATGCACTTTAGCAAAAGATTGACTGTCTTTATGATATCCATTTTTATTTGTAAATCAGGGTTTTCACAGATTGACAGCACGCTGGATCCCGTTACCGTTACAGCAACACTTACTCCACAAACAATTTCTAAAACGGGTAGAAACATTACAGTAATTAATGGTAATATTTTTAAACAAATGCCCGTTAATTCAATAGATGAATTATTAAAATATGTACCCGGAATTGAAGTACAATCAAGAGGACCTATGGGAACGCAAAGTGATATTGTAATTCGTGGCGGTACATTTCAACAGGTCCTGGTTATTTTAGATGGTATAAGGCTTAATGATCCACTAACAGGTCACTTTAATTCTTACATTCCCATTGCTGTTTCAGAAATTGAAAGAATTGAAATTTTAAAAGGTGCTTCATCTGCTATTTATGGCACTGAGGCAGTAGGTGGTGTAATAAATATTATTACAAAATCCTTTTCATCATCTAAAAAAATAAAAAATATTGATGCTCAGTTTAAAAGAGGACAGTTTGGCTTGGCAAACTTTAATATCGGAGGGCTTTGGAACGATGCTAAAAATACAATTGCCGGGGGGATTAATAATAATTTTGCAAAGGGTCAGCAGCAAAGAGGTACAACGGGCTATTTTAATAACACAACTGTTTCTCTTTCCTACAAAAGAATAATCAATGCCGATTTTCAACTTAGTTTAAGAACAGCTTACGATAACCGCGATTTTGCTGCACAGAATTTTTATACAACGTTTAAAAGTGATACTGCTTCTGAAAAAGTTGAATCATACTGGAATCACATAAAACTTCAGTATAGCAAAAAAAAGCATCGGTTTAATTTTGATATCGGTTTAAAAGTGGCAAAAGACCATTATTTGTTTTCTTCAGCAGCAGTAGCCAACCAAAACAAATCAGCACTTTACCAATCTCAGATCATTTATGAAAATGAGTTATCCAAAAAAACTACTTTAATTATTGGCAGTCAGTTTATTCAAAAGCAAATTACTTCAAATGATAGAGGTAATCATACTGTAAATCAATTGGGAGCTTATTTAACCCTCAATCAAAAAATAGGGGATTTTGTAAATATTTCTCCCGCCGTTAGAATAGATAATAACAATGTATCCGGAACTGAATTAATTCCACAAATAAATCTCTCCTTTAAAAAAGCCAACTACCAATTAAGGGGATCCTTTGGTAAAACAACAAGAGATGCAGATTTTACTGAACGTTACAATAATTACGGCAAACCGCTGGTAAAAAGTGGAAGTCTAGGCAATGCTGATTTAATTCCTGAAACATCTTATAGCTATGAAATAGGAGGAGATTACTTTTTAAAGAATAATTTAAAAATATCAGCATCTGTATTTAAAAGGAATCAGCAAAACTTAATTGATTACGTGCTGACTGCTTATGCTGATATTCCCCGAAAAGACAATATTATCCCCACAGGTACATATGCATTGGCAAAAAATATTGCTAAAGTAAACACCCAAGGTTTGGAAACTGATATTGAATATAAAACAGCATTTAGCAGGCACAGCGGTTTTGTTGCAACATCCGGATTATTATTTCTTAAAAGTGAATCTAGTAACAACATACCCTCTTTTTACATTAATTCACATGCAAAATTTTTAACTAATTTTAGTTTACAATATACCTTTAAAGCGGCCAGTATTTCTATTAACGGACTTTACAAGATTAGAGCTGAAAGAGAAGCCCGAGCAATAGAAGCAACGATTTCAAAAGATTATTTTGTTTTAAATGGACAGTTGGCTTACGCTATTAAAGAAAACCGGTTAAAAGCCTTTATAGAAACAAGTAATATTTTTGACAGAAAATACAGCGATATTTTAGGGTCCATAATGTCTGGCAGGTGGATAATTGGCGGTATTCAATGTAATTTTTAACTATTATATAACTCAAAAAGAATTTATTACCTTCATTTGTCAGTTTATTAAATAATAATCCTACATTCGCACTCCAAAAATAAGAATAATGGCAAATCACGCAGCAACCAAAAAAGACGTTAGACAAAGCTCAAAACGCAGAGATCGTAACCGTTACTATGGTAAAACTACACGTAATGCAATACGTGATATTAAAGCAATAGATGAAAAAACTGCTGCATCGGATAAATTACCTTCCGTAGCATCTATGATAGATAAATTAGCGAAGCGTGGTACTATTCATAAAAATAAAGCAGCTAATTTAAAAAGTAAACTGGCCAAAAAAATCAACGCATTATCAAAATAGTATTTCCTTGAATATAATTTAAGCCCGTCATTTTAAAAATTGACGGGCTTTTTGTTGTTCTAAATTTTGCCTATAATTAAATAATAAAGACTTTTTTTATTGCATCACTTTACTATTTAATACTATCGTAATTTAAAATTCTTTCTTGTTTCACTTATTTTTGAAAATGCACAAACCATACTTCATTCTATTCTGCTTTTATACAAGCTTTTCTTTTGCCCAGCAAACCAGGTTTGAAAAAAGCAACGGCACAGAAACAGCCACCTACTTTGAAACAATAAGTTATTACAAAGCACTTGATAAAGCTTCTGACAATATTTTAATGAAGGAAGGCGGTATGAGTGATGCCGGTTATCCTTTGCACATTGTTTTAGTAAGTACCGATAAATCTTTCAATCCAACAGAATGGCATAAAAAAAACAAGGTTGTTATTATGATCAACAATGGCATTCATCCCGGCGAGCCCGATGGTATAGATGCCAGCATGATGTTGATAAGAAATATAAAGAACAGGAAAATTGTTTTACCTGTAAATGTTGTGCTGGCGGTAATACCGGTGTATAATATTGGCGGTTGTTTAAATAGAAATGCAGTAACCCGTGTAAATCAAAATGGTCCTGTAGAATATGGCTTTAGAGGTAACTCCCAAAACCTTGATCTTAACCGTGATTTTACAAAGAATGACAGTAAGGAAGCCAAAGCATTTGCAAAGCTTTTTCATTGGTTAAACCCTGATATTTTTATTGACAACCATGTAAGCGATGGCGCAGATTACCAGCACACGATGACACTTATTACAACGCAATATGAAAAATTAGGAGCAACCGCAGGCAATTGGCTAAGAAATGTTTTTGAACCACAAATCTATGTCGGCATGAAGGAAAAGAAATGGGACCTCATTCCTTATGTAGAATTTGATGGCGCAGATCTTAATAAAGGTATAAACATGTTTTACGAAACTCCCCGTTACAGCTCGGGCTATGCAGCTCTCTTTGGCACTTTTTCTTTCATACCCGAAACGCATATGCTAAAACCTTATAAACAAAGGGTTCTGTCAACATACGATTTAATGGAAACTTTTATAAATAAAGCTTCTGCAAATGCATCCGAGTTATTAGCTATAAGAAAAAAAGCAGCGTCAGAAATGATTGTTCAAAAACAGTTTCCATTAAAATGGAACATCGATAAACAAAAAAACAGCAGCATAACATTTAAAGGTTATGAACAGGATTCTGCATTAAGTGAGGTAACCGGATTAACCAAAATGTTTTATAACCGCAACAAACCATACAGCAAAGAAGTAAAATTTTTTAATTATTTTATGGCTGAAAATGGAATTGAAAAACCCAAAGCATATATTATTCCTGCGGGATGGTATGATGTTGTGGAGCGACTTGAACTAAACGGAATTAAAACACGCAGGCTTTTAAATGATACCATAATGTCAGTAAGTTTTTATAGAATTGATGAGTATAAAAGCAGGTCAATTCCTTACGAAAAACACCATGGTAATTATGCCGTGAAGACAACAAAGTTTTTAGAAAACACAACCTTTTTAAAGGGAGATTATGTGGTAGAATTGAACCAACCAGGGAACAGATACATTATTGAAATGCTTGAACCCACGGGCGATGACAGTTTTTTTGCATGGAATTTCTTTGATGCTATTTTACAACAAAAAGAAGGGTATAGCGATTACCGTTGGGAAGACATTGCCGCAGATGTTTTAAAAAAAGACATTGTGCTACAACAAAAACTTGCGGCTAAAAAAACAGCAGAGCCGGAGTTTACTAAGAATGTACCTGCCATTCTTAACTACATTTATAAAAATTCTGTGTATTACGAAAAGGCACACATGAGGTATCCGGTTTATAGGGTGGAGTAATTCAATCTAGAAGATTTGGATTGACAAAAATTTGAATTGTTGGTACAGTTTCTTCCAATTTATTTTTGAATAGCTTGCAGAACCAAGGCTTTTCCTAAATAAAATTACTGATTAGGTTCACCTACCTTGTCATGAAATTATTACTTAATGCAAATTATCTTTAGCATGAAATTATTATTCCTTGTATTATTTGCAATGCCATTGTTGGTTACTGCGCAACAAGCTGATATATTAATTCGCAATGGTAAAGTGCTGGATGGGACAGGAAATAGCTGGTACTATGCAGATGTGGCGGTAAAAGATGGAAAGATAATGGCCATAGGAAAATTATCGAATTACACAGCCCTAAAAACATTGGACGTAAAAGGGCTGATTGTAGCTCCCGGTTTTATAGATGTTCATACGCATTGCGAAGGAGATGAAAAGAAAAATCCGCTTGCACAAAATTTTTTACTTGATGGTGTAACCACTGTAATTACAGGAAATTGCGGTTCTTCAAATACTAATCTGGCTACATATTTTTCACTACTAGACAGTATTAAAATGTCTATCAACATCGCTTCGTTAATAGGACATAATGATGTACGTAAAGCGGTTATGGGCACTGCCATGCGAGACCCTAACGAAATAGAATTGCAGCAAATGGAAGCCAT
>JANLVW010000619.1:0-4627 GCA_031364205.1 Ferruginibacter sp. | reverse complement strand
CTGATATTCCAATATCTTTTATCTTAATTTTATCTTCTTTAGAAAATGTTTGTGCAAAAACATTAAAAGAACAGAACAGAAAAGTAATTAGTAATATTTTATTTTTTTTCATTTTTTTGATTTTTAAATGATCAATTTAATAATTAATTAATTCTTTTTAAATTCATATAAACCACTTCCGGATACCACGTAATCCTTACCGGGCTTTCCGTTTATTTTTACATCCTCTTCAAGCCCCAAATAATCTGTAGAACTCATAGCATACCACCCATTGTTACTCATAAGATGGGTAGCTTCATACTTAATTTCATCAAAAGGATGCCTGTTCATATCTGCAGTAATTTTTGAAATTACATAAAAGTTTTTGCCACGGCTGCTGCATTGTGTTTTAAAAATGTATGTCTTATAAGATATAGGAGGCAATATTTTGATTGCTGTTTTATTAGTAGCAGCTTGGGTCGTGGCCGTATTGCTTCTTTCAAAATTTAATTTTACATAAGCGCCATTATAAGTTTGTTTTGTATCATCCCTCACTTCTTTGCCTGTAGTAAAATTTTGACTATCCGTCCAGCTATCGCTTGAGTATACACAAAATGGTATTACATGAAAACTTCCTTTTCCAAAAAATTCATCATCTTTAAAATTACCTCGGTATACATTGCTTGTATCTTTCCCTAACATGTAGGCATACATTCCTTCACCATTTTTTTTACCATTAATGAAGTTGCCAACATACACTCCATAATTACCATAAGTTACCTTACCATAACCATTTATACAATCACCTGATTGACATAAATTTTGTGCAACCAAAATATTTGAAATTGCCATTAATAATAATGCTATTGTTATTTTCATGATTGTATTTTTAAGGTTTACCATAAGTACTGCTGTAAAAATATAGCCCCATCGATTTTAAATTTTTACCCGTTACCAATCGCATGACTAGGTATCCATTGTCAGCATCTGTCATGTCAGTTACATCTTTGCCGTCGGTAGTTAAATAGTCTCTTGCTTTGTATTTAGCTTTATCGCTATTGTAGGCCAGAATGTTTACAGTTTTTAATACTTCATCTAACACTGCACTAGCTTTTATTAGTTCATCCCCAACTTTATAATCAAAAAAACTTGTAAATACACTACCGGGTTGCTTTTTTGTGTAAGTAATAAATTCTGTAGCCGCACCAAAACTTTCTTTACTTGCATAAATTTCTTTTATAGAATCAGAAGAGGCAACATCTAAATTTTGCCTAATGTCTATAAATTCGTTTTGCCTTGCTTTTATAATACTTACTATAGTACCCATTACAGATTTCTTTTCTTGTGCAAAAGCTGTAGCAACTAAGCATATTGTCATTATTGATAATAAAAATTTTTGTTTCATCTTACTGTTTTTATTGATTAATTTTTTTTGTATTTAAGGTTTACCATAACTACTACTGTAAGAAATAATGCTCAATGATTTATTCTCGGCAGCAGTTATAATTTGCATTACTAATTTTCGTTCTCTATCCGTAAGTTCAGTAACCAGCTGACCGGAATCGGTTTTATAATCTTTACCTTAAATTGGCCAAAACCCTCCTTTACCAGTTTGTTAACAATATTTAATAAATCAGTAAGCACATTTGCAGACTTCAATAATTCATCTTGATCGGAGTAATCGAAATAACTATAAAACCTGTTGGTATGGTTTATATTATCGTAAACAATTGCTTCTACTTTTGCTCCAAAAGTTTCTGTACATGCAAAATAATTAGTTGAATGTGCGGAATCTGTTCTGACAAACTCCCCTTTAATATCCTTAAATTCATTTTCACGAGCATCTAAAAAGCTTAAAAATATATTGCTTGTTGTTTTTTTATTTTGGGCAAAACTTAGTGTAGCAATGCAAAAAAGAAAAACAAAAAGGCTTAAATATTTTTTTATCATGTTTAGATTTACAATCTTAAAATGTTTTACTAAAACTACCTGTAGAAATTACCTTCACATCTCCACAATCATTTAGCTGTGCTGCATTAAACTTAAATGTTCCTGCAATTTTTGTTGCAGATATTTCTGTAAAAGTTATAGAACCATTTGGTACAAATCCTGCCCTTGGTAAACTGGCATCGCAGCCGCCGGAGGCATAAGTTTTGCCTGCGGTAGTACCTGATACGGGAGCCATGTATACAGCTGTGCCTACAAAATTTCCATTGTTGCCAGCAGTAGGGTCTAGGTTGTAAGTGGCAGCTGTTGGTACATATTGTGAACCGAGTCCACTTACCTGTATTTGTATTGAACTTCCATCTGCCTGGGCACCTTGCACGGTTACTATGTTTGACACTTTTGAAATGTTGGCAGAAGCAGCATTAAAGGAAACTGAGCCAATAGTGGCTGTTACTGAGCCACCGCTGCTTGCAGCAGAATTTGTTGAACTCGTTTTTTTACAAGATGTAAAAATCGCAATTGATGCTATTGCAAGCATAGCGATTGTTATCTTTAAATTTTTCATGTTGAGTTTAGTATGTTTGTTTTTAAAAAAATCTATAATTATCTGTAATTATTATCTGCTTTAAACTTCTCTTGGCTTTTTGTCAGCAAACTATCCAAATGGTTAATGGTACTACCATAAGTATCCATTTTATCTATTACCAAATCTTCTTCCTGTTTGCTTAGCTTTTTTTTATACCCATTTCTTACATCAGTAACATTACTTAATATGGTGCTATCTAATGTTAGATAGCATTGGTAGAGTTCTTTATTATAGTCGTACACATCATCGGTATCTTTTCTAAAATCATTTACACAGTTTTGCATCAAACCATAAAGTGTATCTAATTCTTTTTTAAATAAAATGGTATCTACTTTATTTATGTTTACAATATCTGCGTAAAATTTATTTACATTCTTGTTTGGTTTATTGTGTATATCTGCAAATCCATTAAAATTTTTTACTTCTTCACTGCAACTAATTATACTAATGCAGCATAAGATGAAAATGGAAATTGAAAAGATTTTTTTCATAATTTAAAATTTATTTTATCAGTTGATGTCTTCACCAACCGAAATAAAATTTAATTGCTTCTTTTAGTATTTTATAATTTTTGTAACAACCATATGCCCTTCAGTAATTGTTTTTATCTCATTACTGTTAAATGATTTGCCAACAAAATTAAAATCTCCAATAAGTTTATTTGTAACTGTATCGCAGGTAATTAAATTTAAAGAGCCTGATTGAGAATCATAACTATTTAGAGGAGTCTTAGTTAAGTAAGAAAGTAAAGTAGTGGCTGCATCTTTTACACCTGTGGTGGGAGCAAAATGAAATTCTAAAACTTGTGTGCCGCCTTTAAAAGCGTACACATCAATAAATCTTCCAAATCCAATCCTATTATATATTGCTGCGTTTGCACTATCTACCGTAATAGTTGCACCACCATCTACTTTAAAAGTAAATGCTCCACTTGCTGCAGGTACAGGGTCAACAGTTGTGGAAGTTTTTTTGCAAGAAGAAAAAATTACTATGGATACTATTGCAAGTACAGTAAATAGTGGTTTTGCATGTTTCATTTTATATTTATTTTTTATGTTATTAAAATATTTTTAATTCTAGTTTGGAAATATTTGTGAAACTGACTTAATTATCGATTCTTTCATTTACAAAGCAAGAATATATATACTACAATTACATACCCACCAGTGGGTATATTTAACTGCGTATTAAAATTATTACAGTCAATTTTTTGATCAGTTTTACAATGGGAAATTTGATTAAAGAAGCGTTGTAAGCAATTTTTATAGAACGATTATTATTATATGTAGCTTCATAAAAATATTTTTTTGTTTCATTTTCTTCTGTAATACTTGCATCATTTGCATACATATTCATCGATAAATTATTTGGTTGATATGTAGTAACCCATTTATTATTGGCTTTATAAGTATCTAAAAGATTTCCTTTTTGATTGGAAAAATTATCTACTTGAACCAGTGTTACTATAGCTGTTTGTATTTCTTTTATTTTAGGAGCATCGGCGTCATTGCTAAAAGTGCCTTGAGCTTTTAAAGAAAAACTTGTACAAAAAATGATTGACAAGAAGAAGATATGTTTTGTTAGCAGCTGCATGTTGCCCGGTATTTAATCACATAACAAATAGAAATAAATTAACTAATAATTTAATAGGGCAAATGCCCCTATTTTTTTATTTGCTCTTAATAGGTATCTTTCCTTTATAAAGAAAAAAATGAAGATTATTTTTAGGCTAATGCTATTGGTTAGTTCCTTGCAAGGCCACTGCCAACAAGGAATCAGGCAAACAATTTTTAAAAAATATTCTACAAAAGATGGGTTACTTTCCAATACTATCAGAAGCATTTGCTACACAAAAAACGGAAGATGGTTGGTTGCTACTAACAATGGTGTGCAACAATTTAATGGGTACAGTTTTACCAATATTTATGTAAATCCAGAAAGTTCTAGTATTTGTTCTTACATAAAAGAAGATAACCAAGGTAACTTATGGATTTTTAATACAGATGAAACATTGGTATTACCCAAAGCTAAGTTGCCGGCAATTAAAATTATTGCAGTAAAAGAAAATGAAAGCTGGAAATGGAGATCGATCACCAACCAGCGGACAAAAGAATT
>JANLVW010000555.1:0-1817 GCA_031364205.1 Ferruginibacter sp. | reverse complement strand
AAAGTTTTGGGTTGGTCCGGCAGTAGAATCAGGTTTTTATTATGATATGGATTTGGGCGATAATGTTCTTACAGAAGAAGGATTATTATCTGTAGAAAAAAAGATGGCAGAACTTGCAAAAAAGAACAGCGCTTTTGAAAGAAAAGAAATAAGCAAAGCTGATGCGGTAAATTATTTTACTCAAAAAGGTGATGAATATAAATTAGATTTATTGTCTAATTTGGAAGATGGCGGTATTACTTTATACTCTCAGGGCGATTTTACAGATTTATGTCGTGGCCCACACATACCAAATACCTCTTTTATAAAAGCCATTAAACTTACAAGCGTATCAGGTGCATTTTGGAAGGGAGATGATAAAAATAAACAACTTACCCGTGTGTATGGAATTTCTTTTCCCAACCAAAAAGAGTTGGATGCGCATCTTTTAATGCTGGAAGAAGCAAAGAAAAGAGACCATCGTAAATTAGGTAAAGAGTTGGGTATTTATACCATGGATGATGATATTGGTTCAGGTATGGTTTTGTGGATGCCAAACGGTACGGTTATCATTGAAGAATTAGAAAAACTGGCTAAAGAAACTGAAACAGCGGGTGGTTATAAAAGGGTAGTTACACCGCATATTGCTAAAGAAAATATTTATTTAACCAGTGGGCATTTGCCTTATTACGCAGATAGTATGTTTCCTCCTATGGAAATTGATGGTACAAAATATTATTTACGCCCAATGAATTGTCCGCATCATCATAAAATATTTGCCGCAGAGCCAAAAAGTTATAAGGATCTGCCTTACCGCCTTGCAGAATATGGCACCTGCTATCGTTATGAACAAAGCGGAGAATTATTTGGCTTAATGCGGGTGCGTTGCCTCCACATGAATGATGGACATATTTATTGTAGCAAGGAACAGTTTGCAGATGAATTTAGAGCTGTAAATGAGATGTACATAAAGTATTTCAAAATTTTTGGTGTAGAAAAATATGTAATGCGCTTAAGCCTTCATGATCCGGAAAAGTTGGGTAAAAAATATGTAAATGATCCTGAAAGTTGGAATACAACAGAAGATATGGTTAGAAAAGTTTTAATAGAATCTAATATCCCTTACGTAGAAGTAATGGATGAAGCAGCGTTTTACGGTCCTAAAATAGATGTGCAGATTTGGAGCGCAATAGGCCGAGAATTTACTTTGGCAACAAACCAGGTTGATTTTAATAGTGGTAATAAATTTAAACTTTCCTTTACCAACAAAGACAATGCGCCGGAAGTTCCGTTAATTATTCACCGTGCACCATTGGGCACGCACGAACGTTTTATTGGATTTTTATTGGAGCATTATGCAGGTAAGTTTCCTACATGGTTATCTCCCTTGCAGGTAAAAATATTGCCAATAAGCGATAAGTTTATTGATTATGGTTTAGTTGTTTTGGAAAAACTAAAAGCAGCAGGAATAAGGGCTGAAATAGACGATAGAAATGAAAAAATAGGAAAGAAAATACGAGATACAGAAATTGCTAAAGTACCTTATATGCTTGTGTTTGGAGAAAAAGAAATTGAAGCAAATGCTGTTTCTGTTCGTCAACAGGGCAAAGGTGATCAGGGAGTAAAAAACCTCGAAGAATTTATTAACGAAATATCTGTACAAATAAAAGAGCGCAGAGCTGAATAATTTAGTAATTTTATCCTTTAAGGCAGATTAATCATTAAACAAATAAACATTTGTAAAAAGTGCTACACTGCCGGTAACTTTTTGCAAAATTTTTAAAATGGCAGTTCCTCCAAGACCGCCCAGGGGAGCGTTTAATCCTCGGTTTAAAAAA
>JANLVW010000474.1:0-2446 GCA_031364205.1 Ferruginibacter sp. | reverse complement strand
GCGGGAAATAAGTTTTGTAGTCTTTTCCGTTTACTGTTATAGCACCTTCTCCTTTGCTAAGGAAAACACGTGTTACAGCTGCTTTTCTGCGACCTACTGCGTTTTTTTGCTTTTCCATTTTTTATTTTTATGAGATTGACCGGCTTTAGATATTGTTGTTGTCTTGTGTCTGATATCTAAAATCTAGCATCTTATTTATTATTTACGATTAAAGTTTAAATCCTGTGGTTTTTGTGCACCGTGTGGGTGTTCTGCACCTGCATATACAAATAGTTTTTTGTACATCTGGCGACCAAGCTTGTTTTTAGGAAGCATGCCTTTTACAGCTCTTTCTACCACAACTTCTGGCCTACGGGCCAAAAGGTTTTTCGCCTTTTCACCTTTTTGACCACCCGGGTAACCACTAAAAGTTAAATACGTTTTTTCGTCCATCTTGTTACCTGTAAAAACTATCTTTTCGCAGTTTGTTACAATAACATTATCTCCACAATCAACATGGGGAGTATAATAGGCTTTGTTTTTACCTCTTAAAATGGCTGCTATTTTAGCACACATGCGACCCACGGTTTGATTAGTACCATCCACAACATACCAGTTGTGTGTAACGGTAGCCTCGTTAGCATGTTTTGTGGTGAAATGTAATTTGCTCATTGTTTTTTTTGTTTAAGTGAGGCTGCAGCTATCCCCGCAGCTTTTTTTAATTGAGGTGCAAAAGTAGTGGATAAATAATACTTAAAACAACAATGTATCAGGCTTTTTTATTTTGAACATTCACAACTGTATGATTATCAACAAAAAATAATTATACTTTTAAAAATTGTCTAACTATTACCGCAGATTTTATTACTCACGCAACAGAAATTCACCTGCAAAGTGTGCTCACTTTACCTGTTGTTACTAAAGATTAATTAAAAGTAAAAAGGTAATTCATGTAAAAATTCCAAAAAAACACCACGCCAATAACCAACAGTTTAGTTATGTAAAAGTTGATCTTAGTAAACTTTAAAATCAAAAAAAGGACAAGGCTGTTAATTGCTAAGCCCGCAACAGCAATTATTAAAAACTTAAAGAATTGATTGGTTATCGCTTGATTATTTGCTTCAAAGGTCCAATACCGGTTTAATAAAAAATTATTTATTACAGCCAACGAAAATCCTGCAGCGTTAGCTATATATTTATTAATACCTATTTTTTCTTTAAACAACCAGGTTACAAAAAAATCGATACCTACACCCGATAAGCCTACAATCCCAAATTTTAAAAACTCTACATTAAACATAACTGAAGTAAACACGCTTTATAAAAACTTACACAAAAGATCTTAAAAAATTAGGAAAATAACCCTTGTAATTATAGACGACTAACAAGGAGTATTCCATGCTTACAATTATAATATCCATCTATATTTGCAAATAATATCAAATAAAAATAATTTTGGCACTAGAGACTGATAAAATATTTGCCAAAAAGTCTGTATGGTTGGTAATTGTCTTTACTTTTATCAGACTTATTTTATCAACCTTTCTTAATTTGGGTAATGATGAAAGTTATTATCTTTCGTTTGCCCGGCAACTTCAAATAAATTATTTTGATCACCCGCCAATGGTTGCTTTGTGGGTGAGGTTTTTTACAGCTAACCTGGCGCTGCAAGATCATCTTTTTTTTATACGTCTGGGAAGTTTGGTGGCTTGTGCCCTTTCCTCATTTTTTATTTACAAAACCATTACCGCTCTAAGTACATCCAAGGCCGGTTTTGCAGGAGTATTTCTTTACAATATCTCTCTTTATGCATCAATAACTGCGGGGCTCTTTATATTTCCTGATACACCGCAAATGATATTTTGGACGGCAAGCATGTATTTTGTAACAAAAATATTGCATGATGAGGAAAAACTATTGCCATGGGTTTTATTTGGTGCATGTGCAGGGGTGAGTATTATGAGTAAGGTACATGCTGTTTTTTTATGGGGCGGCGTTTTTTTGTATGCAACTTTTTACAGACGGTCATGGTTCAGCAACAAATGGTTTTATCTGTCAGCAACAATTACCGCAGTAATTATTTCCCCCATACTTATCTGGAATATTCAGAATGATTTTATTACTTTTCGCTTTCATGGAGAAAGAGTTGTGGTTAAAGAAAGCGGATTTAATTTTATGGGATTGCTGAGGGAAACGGTTGGCCAGATAGTAATAAATAACCCGTTTACCATTGCATTAATTGCCTTTTTCTTTTCCAAGAAATATAATTCAAATATCGATAGTGCAATTAAGGTTTTTAAGCTGATGGGCATTCCACTGTTAATTGTTATTTTCTTTTTGTCAATGTTCCGCACAACATTACCACACTGGAGCGGACCGGCATATGTGTCGTTATTGCCAATAGCAGCAATTGGGCTCTCAGAAATGAGCCTTATTAAATTTAAAATCTTTTACAGATCAGC
The DNA here is from genome assembly GCA_031364205.1 of Ferruginibacter sp. Classification (GTDB taxonomy): domain Bacteria; phylum Bacteroidota; class Bacteroidia; order Chitinophagales; family Chitinophagaceae; genus Ferruginibacter. The sequence goes on along the minus strand of JANLVW010000474.1, from coordinate 5 downwards.
TTTTA